>JALZOS010000105.1 GCA_030913755.1 Thermoproteota archaeon
TAGCAGGTCCTGCCATGAAATGACATTAGGATACAGAGCATGATAACTTTATTTCAAAAATGGACGATTGTCTTCAAATTAAGCTAGCCAATAGTCCGTTATCAGGTTCATATGTTGCTAATATCTATAAGATTGTCAATATTCTTCCCCAGTCTCAAATCTTGAGTCTTCTTTAAGGTTCAATTTCGCTTCTTACTCCACTGCTATTATTATTGTCATACTTTATAACTTCAGTCTACAATACTGCGCACGAAAAAGTTATCATGACATGTTTTAAGAAGATAACCCTAAAAAATTCATCTATTCTCCTTACTTGCTCAATTCCTTATTTGTCTTAGTATATCTTAGTTTCAATATCAGAAGGAAGGTATTGAGAAACACCGATGCTATTAGCACCAGTAATTATCATATCTTCCTTCAGAACTCCATATAGTACCCATAATGAGTCCTGCGATTAACCAAATAATGAGCCAATTTGAGACATCATCTGTCTTCTTAGTTCTAAGAGACTTCCTGATCTGAGGCACCGTACTCCACAACGTAAAAAATGTGGCAAATATTCCAATGACGAAGATTAGATAGTCGTTTAATACCATATGCTCTAACTACATTATTAGCATAGCCACTATGGGGTTGCTTAAGTTTCGTTTGCAAGGATTAATTTGTTGTTAAATTCCAACGCCAATGATTTTTGTCGCAATTTGACACGAACTGCGTTTGCATATTCTATAATATTTCTTTCATCTACACGCCTTGTGTGAACCTCTACTCGTGTATACTTAATAGGTTCGAATTTTCCTTCAAAGTATCCATCGAATTCTATTAATGACATGCTACCATAATGAGACGCAATTTCTCGTACAACGTCTAAGTATCCCTTCACTCTTAGTAAGTAATATTTAACTGAATTTGGTAAGGCCTTGACCTCGTATGTATTTTTAACCATCTGTAGATAGAATGGGAAACATTGTATCTAATGATTGTTCAAATTCTTTAGTTTTTAGAATTAAAAATTATTCGCATGGGTCATCATAATCGTTCTATACACGAGAGGTGATTCCGACAGGAGGCATTATGAGTTAATTTGCAAGAGGAGAAAGTTTTTACCGTTTGATAAGATGTCTCTTCTATCTTCTAAGCTTGAAAATTCTTATTCTAGACCCCAGCTTATTTTCCTAAATGGTTTTACCGCAACAAATGGAGCTTCTCCTTCATTCCAGGGTTCTTGTCTTACCCACTCAAATTTTCGATTAAATATGTCGTACACTTTTTTGAAATCTTCACCTCTTTCTATAAATTCCCCAGTTCCCTGAATAGCCACAGCTCTATTATTCGTAGAATCATAAATATCAATTACAAGTGCTACATTTTTGTTCTCTTTGAGATTTCTATATTTCCTCGTATTGTAATCTGTTGCAAAGAAGAACAAACTGTCTATAAATATATAAGAAACAGGAATCACATGCGGAATATTATCAGGTGACACTGTCGCTACTCTGCAAACTTCATTAGTATCAAGGAACTGTATTTCCTTATCAGAAAATTTGATATTGTTCTCTGGGCTATTTTTATCTGTCATAACACAATAAGTAGGGAATAGTCATAAAAGATTTGCTCAATCACAGGTAAAGACGATGCTTTGAACTAGACGAGACGAGCTTCATTTGCATATGAATCAGCTAGGAGAAGGAGCTGATTCAAAGTATAGTATAAAGACTAACGGATGTGCTGGTAATTTTAAAGGTGATGAATCTATCACCGATTTTAACGGCCGAAGATAGCTCAACGCATGCTTTCTTCAGCATTTATTTACCAGTAGGTTTGATCACATCAGCTCTTTTACCCCAATCCAGCAACATTCCATAAGAGTGTCGAGTGGCTATGTTCCGTATTATGTCAGACAATATTGCGATGATTTCTTCATTTGGCATGAGAGTATTGTACAGCAGAGTTTCAGCTGTCAACGCCTGAATTAGTTCCTTCTGAGGCCTACTCAAATTCAATTGCTCAACTCCGCCGAACAGATCCTTTATCCAGCTGTTGACCTTAGGGGTTACAAAGTCCATGGCCTTGCTCAAATTTTCATCGGAAAACATATTTCATCGATACCATACGAAACTTGGAATAATAATCTTTTATGTAAATAATTTGAGCTATTGTGCTGCTATGAATTGCTCACCTCATCTCACCTCGCAGTCATGCCCTATCTATGTCTGCAGAGGCTTTACCAATTAATAAGTGTCTTCTAGTTCACAATATCCAAGCTGGATAATCCTACCTTAGTATTACTAGGCTAATAATTTATTCAGACTATACTCGCTAAGCGCTGGAGTCTATTCTTCCAATACGACTTCATGCGAACAGCCTCTTCAATATTCACAATTTTACTGTGTTGCACTGCAACTTGGCTTTTCGAATTCCCTTTCTCGTAGAAATTTACTTCCAAGGTGGTTTTGCCATCAATCCATGTAGCCCTTATGGATTTGTCCTGGCTAGCTTTTCTAATTGTGATACTATTCATATCTAGCCACTTCAGACGCAGGTTCTCATCAGCCCAATAGTTATATACGCTGTCGATAGGACAATTTAGTACTTTACTGGCACTTACAGAATATCCGGCAGGCCTTTGATGCCTGGTTCTCAATCCACGTTCTTGCTCATATGTTACCGTTATCATCTGACTCCACCAATGTGATAAATTATAATTTTTGTAAATGTAAGAAGCAACATCCTTATGAGTCAGTTCCCTCGCTCCGGCTTCATCTAGTATGGAAAACCATTCGTGCCATGTTCTCTTGGTCTTTGACCTAACGGCGCTATCACTTATTCGCTTTGAAGCGGTTTCACTCATAGTTTCGGTATTACGATAGTTACATATGCGCTTAATCTTTTGTGGTTCACAATTTTCCAAATTTGGAGACGCGATTCTATTTCTTGGTGTAATGATTAATAAATTGACGGAGTTCTCAAATTTGCCGTATGCAACAAATGGCCATCAGCAAAGACAGAACCAACCATTAACTACCTGATGACTACAGATTACAGCTACTGCTTTCATAGTAAACAAATTATACTATGGAATTAAAAATTCCTCACTCCACCCATCCTAAATACTCCCCTCGTCACGAGTCTAAATCTGCTCTTCCAAACCTTTAATTAGAATGAGACTAGAGGTGAGTATTACAATAATTGGCAGAACGTCCTCCGCGCAGCCACGCCAATGATTTATCAGAAACTCCGTCTCCTGAACACCCTCACCAACATCGCCTAGTCAGAACTTTAGGACTTGTAGATGTCGTTATGATTGGCATAGCCGGTATGATTGGTGGGGCTATCTTTGTCCTTGTCGGTCCAGCTATCGGCCTTGCAGGGAGTGCTGTAATTATCGCCTTTATTATTAACGGAATAATCACAGTTTTTACGGCAATGGGTTATGCTGAGCTGGGATCAGCCATGCCCGAAGCTGGTGGGGGTTATCTTTGGGTTAGAGAAGGATTACCCAGACCCAATGCCTTCATAA
>JALZOS010000114.1 GCA_030913755.1 Thermoproteota archaeon
ATTGCAATATAATTCAATCCAAACTTGTCTCTTGCATATAGTGCCATTTCTCTTATAGTCATTGTTCCATCTGTGCTATTGCTATGAACTTGTAAGTCTCCTTTCAAATCATCGTATGCTATTAATTGTGAGAGTCTTGCTTTTTCCTTTTCTTTTTCTTTGTCTTTATGTTTTTTCCCCATTTTTGCTAGCTCTATTTCTCCTCTATTTTCTCGCATCTCTGGAGGTATCCATTCTAGGCCCAATACTTGATATACTCCCTCTTCAGTTGAACCAGCTATTCTGTTCTTTTGTTCATCAAAAACGCCCCACTCATTTAGACGAAGACCTTTAGATATAGCTATTTTTCTCATAGCTACTCCATGTTCTTTGCTACCAGTAAAGTATTGCAAGGCTGCACCAAAACTCTCTGCAGGTACAACTAGTAAATCTGCATCCATCCCATTGTTTAATTTGACAAATGCTTTAGCTGAGCCTCTGCCACTTACTTCTTTAACTTCTGGCATATTTACAAAATAATCAATTATATTATCTCCTTCTTTTTCTGATACTACCGACACCACATAATCAATATCTCCTATAGTCTCCTTCATTCGTCTAAATGAACCAACAGCCACCGCTTGCTTTACTCCACTAAATTTTGAAAGTCGTTCCTCTATTCGCTTTACCAATGGATAGACTTCGCCAATTAGTAGTCGCCCTCCACCTTTTTTAAAGAACTGAAGCTTCTTTAGAATTAATTCTTCCTTCTTTTTGGAAAATCCAGGAATACTCCTAATCTTGCCCTCTGTTGCTGCCTTTTCTAAATCGGATATACTTTTAATTCCCAGATTACTATAGAGAGTCTTTATTGTTTTTGGGCCTATTCCCTCTAAACCAAAAAACTGACTGACGTCTACCGGCATCTTCTCTTTTAGTTCTTCATAATAATGCATCTTACCTGTTGTAATATACTCTTCAAGTTTTGTCGCAATAGCCTTTCCAATCGAGGGTATTTTTAGTAGTCCATTAAGCTTGTCTTTTTTATATACGTCGCCTATATCAGAAGATAAATTTTGTATTTCATCTGCTGCTCGATTGTAAGATCTAACTTTGAAGATTGCATTTGGTTCACTTTCTTTTTCTTCTTCTGTCTGCAAGATAAATGCTATTTCACGAAGGATTTTAGCAGCCTCAGAATTCTTGCTCATTGCTATATATTTTCTCTATGTAGTAATACCAGACTTAAACCAAGCGATTTGAGGAATATATTGAAAGTGCAATTAAATCCTACGATAAATAGTCATAGCAGTATTTGTTTGTTGATCGAACAAGATGAGTTTCGACATATGCATTTTATAGTATATGCTAGACTAGATCGTTATTGAACCTTTCTGACTTGGTAGATACGTTTGAACTGATGGAAGAAACAAGAAGCCGATTAGCTCTTACTGATTATCTTGTGTCATTAATCAACAATACACCTGCGACTATAATTGATAAGGTCGTATATCTGATTCAGGGTAAGCTACGTCCAGACTACGAAGGAATAGAACTGGGTATAGCTGAGAAGATGATCATAAGAGCTCTTTCTCGGGCTCTAAGTGTAGACATATCATCAATAGTAGAGGTATATAGACAAACTGGAGATCTAGGCGATGCCGCTAGAAAAATATTATCGTCAAAAAAGAATAAAACAACAACAACATTTACTGTAGAACACATCTATTCCACATTGGAAGAAATAGCAAGAACTTCTGGAGCAGGTTCTCAGGAGTTAAAGGTTAATTATATTGTTGAACTCCTAAATCACTCAACTGCTAGAGAAGCTCGTTACATAATAAAATTCATTATGGGAACTTTGAGATTAGGTATCGCAGATTATACAGTAATGGACGCATTAGCAATAGCATTCACGGGCAATAAATCGAATCGAAAGATTTTGGAGGGTGCATATAATGTATGTAGCGACCTGGGAACTGTAGCAAAAGTTGTTGCTACTAGAGGTATTGAAGCAGTAAAGTCCATTCAAATAACTTTATTCAAACCTATCAGACCAATGCTAGCAGAAAGAGTAAGAACAGCTCAAGAAGCTCTCAGCAGAATGGAAGGTGGCATAGCAGCTGCAGAATACAAATTAGATGGTGAAAGAATTCAAGTTCATATAGGAAAGGGACTATATGATGATGGTAATAATATTGGTGATGGACGCAGCAGTAGCAAAGTAGAACTGTTTTCCAGACGACTTGAAAAGATCACCCATCAATATCCAGATGTCACTAAAGCTATTGTAAGCTCACTTAAAAAAATAGCAACGGAAGCAATCTTTGAGAGTGAAGTAGTAGCAATCGACCCCCACACTTTAGAATTACGTCCATTTCAAGAGTTGATGCATAGAAGAAGAAAACATAATATAGATAAAGCAATAGAGCAATATCCAGTAAGACTGAACATTTTTGATGTTTTGTACTTGGATGGAAATGATAAGACCTCATTGCCTTATAGCCAAAGGAGAGAGATTTTGGAAAGGATAATGCAGCGGATAGCAAAAATAAAAGCAACTGATAAAGATAATAAGGACAAAAAGAAGAATACACACAATAGTCTCCACAATAGTAACAGTAGCAGACTTGGTAATAATTACACCAGTAGTATGATTCAACTGATATCCCAGACACTTGTAAAAAGTTCAGAAGAAATCGAGAACTATATGAGTTCTGCAATAGAGAGTGGATGTGAGGGTCTAGTACTAAAACAGCTAAACAGCATATACAAAGCTGGTTCAAGAGGATATTTATGGACAAAATTAAAGCGCGAATATAGAAGTGAGCTTGCAGATACCTTAGATTTAGTCATAGTAGGTGGTCTTTATGGTAGAGGAAGGAGGGTAGGGAAATATGGAGCTTTACTCTTAGCATGTTATGATCATGAAGCAGATATATTTAGAAGCATTTCTAAAGTCGGAGCAGGCTTTACTGACATTCACCTTGAAGACTTTTATAAGAATTTAGAAAAACATAGAATTGAGCATGTGCATCCTAGAGTGGACACCATAACAGAAAATATGGATGTATGGTTTGAACCTAGCATAGTAATTGAAGTTATAGCTTCAGAAATAACTGTCAGTTCTGTGTATAGCGCTGCTATGAATTCTATTAGAAAAGGTTATGGATTGGCACTCAGATTTCCCAAATTTACTGGAAAGATAAGAGACGATAAAAGTCCAGAGGATGCAACAACAGTAGAAGAAATAGTAAAAATGTACAAAGATCAGATCCGAAAATTCAACCAATGATATAACATAACAAAGTCGGATAATAGTATCTTTTGCAAGATTATGCAAAAGGGAGAGGCTATAGAAATTGATGGAGACACGGTTGTGTAGTGTAAAAAAGGATTAGATGAATTTCAAAAACCCCAAGACGATTGGGACTGAAGGCTTCAAAAATTAATCGCTCATCGCTAGTATGTTGTCTACATTCTGAAAACAACTTCAAAATATTGGACAGGCGTACTTGCTGTGGTTTTTTATCATCTAAGCAATGGTGGCCTACAATCAGACTGTGGTATTCTAGGTTTGACTCCCGATGGAGGGCTCTTCAATTCCCTGATTCATATTAATACATATATACGCCAATATTCATTATCGGTAGGTACTAATGGATATTCCAATCATTACTAATGTTATTTTGGGACTTACCTTTTCATCTTCTATCCTATGTCACTACCATGCCTTATCATCCTGAGCCACAAGAGGACCAGAAGGTTCCCGCTTTATTTCGTCTGAGTTAGGGGTAAAATTAGGAGAAGTATATGTCGCAAGTATTGAAGAGATTAGCAAGAGAGGCGATTCAGGTATCGCTCAAATCAATGGCATAATAGTTTTTGTTCCTAATACAAAGCCAGGAGACAAGATAAGACTCAAAATTACAAAACTGGGTACTGGCTATGCCGAGGGTGAGGTTATGGAACAGACGATCGAAAATCACAGGAAAAACGAAGTGGAACAAGAAGAAGGAGTACTAAAGACAGAGCCAGGTCCGATAGCTATGAATGACGATCTTGAAAGAGAAAGAGTCGATGAATAAGTAATCTCTTTGAATATGAGGTCATAATCATTCTTCATCAAGATGTAGAAGAGGGAACTACACAATATAAAATAGTTATTGTAATTGATAAAAAAAGGACTGAGGGAAATCTTCATCCACACTTGCACAATATTAAAATTCCAAGTAGTAGGAAAATATTAGATGACATCGTGATAGAAAGAACCTTCCGATATAGACCAACGTAGGAGGTAAATTGATAATTACTTCTAAAGAAAAAATAGCTATGGTGACAGGGAGTTCATCTGGTATAGGATACGAGACTGCATTGTTGCTTGCAAGAAATGGATGTGATACATATGCAACTATGCGTAACACGAACAAATCTAAAGAAATAATAGACGTTGCTAAGAACGATAGCCTGCCGCTACAAGTTTTGGAGCTTGATGTGACATCCGACAAATCCGTCTGGAATGCAATTACCAAGATAGCTAGGGAAAAGGGGAGAATTGATATTGTAGTTAATAATGCAGGATACTCATCAGCTGGAAGTGTCGAAGATAGTTCAATAGATGAGATAAAGGCACAATTTGAGACTAATTTTTTCGGAGCTTTTAGAGTTATGCATGCAGTGATCCCAATAATGAGGGGACAGAAAAGTGGCACTATAGTAAACATAAGCTCTATAGTGGGTAAGGTAGCTTTTCCGCTTGGTGCAGCCTATGCGAGCAGCAAATTTGCACTAGAAGGATTATCAGAATCAGTACGATATGAAGGAGAACAATTTGGTATCAATGTCATACTCATTGAACCCGGGTTGATAAGAACCAAAATTGGTGAGAATTTCAAAATTGCAAAAAATGCCAAGAGTCCTGATTCACCATATGCCCAGCTAATGCAGAAGATCCTTACAGGTTTTGAGTCTTCTTTGGAGAACGCATCCCCTCCAACTGAAGTCGCGGATGTTATACTTAAAGCAGTTACTTCAAACAACCCTGAGCCAAGGTATTTAGTTGGTAATGATGCTATTGCATTAATGGATACAAGAAAGAATAACTCTGATAAGGATTTTGAAAAGATAATGCTAGATAATCTGCTCCCATAATGCTCATTCTCATATACTACACATTATTAATCATGTTCACCATGAGCTTACTATTACTTAACCTCAAAATGGTAATAATACCTTGACCCCGCCACCATCTTCTCTGCAGAAGATATCCAGGACAGCTTGGATTACACTTGGAATTTTAGGTTCCACGCTACTAATTACTATGTACGGCGAAACTATGTTGCTTCCGGCCATTC
>JALZOS010000130.1 GCA_030913755.1 Thermoproteota archaeon
TTTGATGGTAAAGGTGTCTACAGAGACCCAGAATTAGTCTGGCTAAATACCGCCGGTCCAACTGCTGTACTATTTCTGACTTCCGATAAGCTGGGGCCTCAATACGTAAACGATATGTTTGTTGCAGACGTCCATAACGGTAGAATATATCATTTTGATTTGACTAGTGATAGAAAGCATCTCGTTCTACCACCGCCACTTACCGGTAAAGTAATAAAGAATCCTAAGGCAAATGGGCTTGATCAAATAATATTCGGAGAGGACTTTGGCGGAATAACAGACCTAAAGATAGGACCGGATGGCTATCTGTATGTTGTTTCTGTTGGGCTTGGAAAGATCTTTAGAATACTCCCAACATAGAAGGAATGGCGGAACCTGGGAAGGTGAAGGGAAGTTACCATTAAAATTAGGAGGCGTGATGTTAACAAAAAGGTAGCCGAATTGGTGGCAAGTTGGAGTCAACTCTAGTCACATTTGTATGAATTCAAAAAATTGAAAACTTAATTTGTAAAGGTTAAAAGTCATGATTTTAGGTTTGAAGTCGCGAAAACAGTACCAAACGGTTTTGAAGCGATTACTACGGTATCATAGTTATTTGCAATATTTCCTAGGAAATAATTTTGGGCTCCCACATTCCCCTTAAGCGTTCCTAGATCCTTCCCTGATTTTATATCTTCACCATTAGTAAAATATACATGAAGATCCGGTCCGTTAGTAATCGTAAAACGTTCAAATCGTAGGAATTCATTATCGTTAACAGATAATATCTTTGCAAGTCCCTCTGCTTGTGTGCCATTTTGCTGACTAGTGAAGTTCCCAAATCTTAATAGATAAATTGTAGCCTTTTGTAATTCCGCTGGACTCATTCCCGCTATTGTTTCATTCACTTCTTGTGTCATTTGGGCAGCTCCCATCATTACCATCGTTCTTTCATCCGCACTCATTCGTGCGGCGGCATTCATTCTCTCCTGATCACTCATCGAGGTGAAATTCTGAAAAGACTGTAACGCTTTTTGGTATAATTCAGATTGGGCCGAGGAATATGGTACAGCAAACGGGCAGGAAAGAATTGCTAACATAGAAATGATTAGAATAATTTCCGAAAGGGCCTTCTGAAACATTATAAAGAATGTGATTTAAGACATAAATAACTTTTATGATTAATTTATCGGCATTGAATAATTGTAACTGTCAAACCTGAGTTAATCTCCATAAAATCACAAAATGGCGTTATAATATTCGTTCGTATTATTCGGACTCTTTTCATCCCAGCACACATATGTTGAGTTTTTTATTGTCTATAAGTAAAATGTCTTGCATTCAATAAATCTCGCGCGGTTCTTCTACTCAGAATAGAAGTTTCTGAGTCTTACCTACAGTCGATTTTGTCTAGATCTGGGTCAAATTTGGCAAAAGCCAAAAATAGCTATAGAGGAATAGATACCTATTCTATGAATCTAAAGCAAGTCGGACTTGAATTATGTACGTGTACCTGGATAGAAATAATGACATGTGTGGGTGTAACTCTCTATTTACTCTATTTGTCACAATTCTCCCTAGCCCTAATCACAGCCGCAGTTTTTTCGCCTCTGATAGGATTTCATTTTGCTATCTCAAAATTAACTCAGTCTGACAACCTATGTGTGAATTGTCAAGGCGTGAGGGTCTTGAGAGTAAATAATTTGCCGAAGTCAATAAATTGATTCTCTTCATCATGAAATAAATGAGACAATATTGACGAAGAGGAAGTTGTATAAATACACACAGCACAGTGAATTGTATAAATACTAAAGAATTTTTATGAGTGCCCTGTACTCAAATTTTGTATTTCTAAATGAACTGGAGATCCAATTCCTACGTATCTATTAGAAGGGGATACAATAAGCTAAGAGAAAATATCAAAGTTCAACCACAGATCGAGTATGCTGAAACTCTGGAATCTTATGGGAGGGTTTTGTATAAAGATGTCATATCTTCTGTTGATATTCCTCCACGGACCTCCTCTCACATGGAAGGAATGGCAGTTATTGCTGATGATATAAAATATGCTTCCTCTTCTAGCCCAATCACGCTGAACATCGTCAGAAACGTTGGGTTGGGAAACGTTCCAAATCATTTATTGCATTCCGGACAAGCAGCTAAAATAGCGACTGGAGGGTATCTGCCCTCTAGAGCCGATACTGTTGTGCCCATCGAACAAATCCGAATTGTATCTAAAAATATGGTAGATATTTTAGCCTCACTTTCGAAGGGATCTTTTATCTCCCCTTCCGGCATGGATGTCAAGAAGGGAACAAAACTATTTCACAGGGGAACCATACTAAGAGCACAAGATGTAGCACTGTTATCTATGGTTGGAATCATGAGAGTGTCAGTTTTCAAAAAGCCTAAAGTTGCAATAATTCCAACAGGGGGCGAGC
>JALZOS010000167.1 GCA_030913755.1 Thermoproteota archaeon
GAACATATAGCTACACATTATTTGCAATCAATCATTGTTGTTTCTTTTGAAAGAAACAAATTCTTAAAGTATTAGTTGACAGACATTAGAAGAACAGTATGGCTCCAAAAAAACTGATTCTTTTTTCCTCGGCGATATTGGGTATGATGGGTGTCTTAGTGAGCGTCATTATAATTGCTATAGGAGGTGGCTTTTCAGGTCCCGGTCCTTCCATTTTGAATCCACCATCCACAAGAGATCTTTGGGTAGTAGGAAATAACATTGCTAATGACATGGAGCTAAACTATTCATTAGCAGATCAATCTATGGGATCCCCTAGCACAAATGAGGACGTTTCCATGAAATTTTTTGATGAAGGCAAAGACTGGAGAGTACTCCTGACTGTATCAAATAATAATGTGTCAAAGTACAACCTTACATTTTCGAAAGTATTGTTGATACCTACAGGGATTTTGGATGCACCAACACAAAAGATCTTGATGCCTATCAGCAAGTCTATTTTCGCTATTAGGGATATCGCCAGAGAGCCAAAATATCTAGTCGTAGGCGCAATTTGGGACACCATTAATGTTGGTGCTTCAACCCTAAGTGTTAGGATTGTAGGAGTTGAGAAGATTGACACACCCGCTGGTTCCTTCACTACGTATGTTCTCGGCTATGAGATTGGCAAAAAACAAAGCAAGTTGCATTTAGTCAAAGAGTTACCGTTACCAATAAAGGCGGAAGTGTATAATGCTAACGGAACACTGCAGTATAAATATGAATTGGAGTCGATAAAACGCGGGGTTTCCGACTGATCTACTGCTTTCATGTGCCACTGCATGACGGAGGCATTAAAAAACTGATATAGTTCTTACTCCAATTCAACACTAATTACCAGGCCTAGTCATGTTTCCTTGAACGTGTGTTTAAGCTGATTTGATATGAACAGAGTATTTTATATCAGTGCTGCTTGAGATAATCAAATGCTACAGATCCTAAAGGATGCGTGCAGAAGAGCTTATGTAGAGACTGAGAAATTAATGGGTACCCCTCAAGCAGGTACCAAATTCAATCAAGGTGCAGGTGGCGACATCTCCAGAAGGATTGACCTTGTCGCAGAAAACGCGGTAATCCAAACTGTGAGAGAGTCCTCTAAAAACCCGACCATAATTGGAGAGGAGTGCGGAATAATCGAAGGAAATGAAGGTTTCTTAATTATGGACGCGGTCGATGGCACTACAAATGCGTTAAGGGGAGTGCCGTTTTGTTGTTGCTCCTTAGCATACGCAACTGATCCCAAGCTAAGTAGCGTGACTGACGCTGCAGTAATGGATCTTGCCACTGGAGATCTATATTATGCATCGAAGAATCATGGGGCCTATATGAATGAAAAAAGAATTCACGTTACAAAACAAGATATTCTTGACTTTGATGATATGATAGCAGGCGTCAATATTTCCGGCATCTCTGAAGATACTCTAGTATCATTAACACCTTTGATCATAAGACTGAAGCATGTGAGGTATTTTGGTGCAAACGCGCTGGAACTATGCTACCTAGCACGGGGCTTGCTTGATCTGTGCGTTGACTTAAGGATGAAGATCCGTCCGACCGATGTCGCAGCATCTTATCTGATAGTGCATGAGTCAGGTGGAACGATATTTGACCCAAGAGGAAGGCACTTTGATTCAACAGCGCACCTTGGAACCGCTCTATCTTACATAGCTGTCCCCAACATTACAGTTTTTGAGTATATTGAAGACAACATCAAATACTTCTTAAAAGAAACAGGCGCCCGGGCCGGGATTTGAACCCGGGTCGAAGGAGTGACAGTCCCCCATACTGGACCGGATTATACGGTGCTAGACATTCAATACTTGACCAAACACCACTATACTACCCGGGCGCACATTCGAAATTTTGTTTGTGACCAATTAAATGTTTCTTCATTGTTTTTTGGTCACACATGGCCAGTTAAGATTTATTCAATTATGTTTTTTGAGTGCGATGATATTTCCGAAATATTTCCATGTCTAACTATGATCCAACGTTGCTGCATCTTTGATTACAATTCAAGCACACCTACAACCTATAACCTAAATGAATTTTAGCGTCAACCCCATGAATTCCCTATGGACTGAAAATGACGTTTTTGAAAGGTTGATAAATCAATATATTATGCTGTAACTGACGGTAATCCAACTTGATGGGCCCGTAGCTCAGCCAGGTAGAGTACCGGACTTTTATCGAAAGAAAGAAATCCGGCTGTCTCGGGTTCGAATCCCGACGGGCCCGCACCTACGCCTTATTTATCAGTATTACATTAAATTAAGTAGTTTAAGATTATGGGAAATAATCCGATCGATTACCGTTTACCGGGTTCGTTCATTCTTGACGTGTTAAGCAGCCCAAAATTTCAAAAAGCAGTGGATGCTGGAGTTCAAGAGTTAATAAGAACAGGAGATCTCCAGATGGGACTCGATACTTTTAACGAACGAGCAGTAAAAAATGGCTTGGCCGTTCATGCCTTAATCGCGATAATATTAGAATTAGCCCAACTCATCATAAAATGGTATTTTGAACAAAACATGAGGGGCAAACTAAACGCCTAGTAAATTGGAATAAAATATTTTATTTTAAATCTTAATATCTCGCGGCGGCTTACGTAATGTTGGTCAGCCTTCATAACCGCGATTGGTGCGTGGGCGTGGAGATTACTTGATCTTCTGAATTTAGAAATTCTAAATGTGGACGAAAACAACAGTTTGCACGTATCACGCACGATAATTTTACATGGAAATATTTCACTCAAAATCATTATTTTCCGTAAACTTGCCTGAATGTATTGTTAAGATTAAACATCAACCGACACCTTCCCCTGTAGAATGTCATTGTAATCGTACACTTTTTCTTGACTAGGTTTGTCCCTATTTGTTGCAGGTTTCACTTCCTTCTTCTGTGGAGTGTATTCATGTTCAATCGATTCTTCTTGACTAGGTTTGTCCCGACGTTTTGTGGATTTCATTTCCTGTTCCCTGATGACTTTTGCCCAGCGCTTTACGATCCATCTTAATAAATGCGATATAGTAGGTTGCACTATCAGGTTCTCGTTATATCGGATTCTGGCATATTTTTCGAGAAGAATAAAATCGTCGACAGATATTTTAGTCGATACAACTTTTTCCAGCCTCTCACCCGTCAATTTTCGGGGCATATTATATATTTGTGTCTATCGGTCTATTATACTTTATGTTTAAGCGCAGACTGGAATACGTGATTATGCTTCGTTCATGAACTATGAACGGCAACCCATCCATTACAAATTGTTAAACACAGTTTGTTTACACTCGTTAACACGATCGAACAAATAAGGACAAATAGAACCCAAAAACCATTAATTTTCAAATTTAAAAAAGGTCTGTAAAGGAGCCGTGATAACAAATAGGCTTAAATAGGCTTTGTATACTCTTGTTTTTACCAGAGTATCCT
>JALZOS010000201.1 GCA_030913755.1 Thermoproteota archaeon
GGAAATAGGCGTCTAATCGAATACCAAACAAGTAGTAAAATAATTGGAGGCATTAAGTAATGCTGATGACAATTCCTCAATTTCTTGCTACGATCAAGATGATTTGACCATCCTAAGAGGAACAAAGCAGGCGTAAGTCTTTCTAAAATTATGTTTTACCTAACTTCAGTATCTGTTTAGGTAGTAATCTCTTTGCTGGCACTTCAACCAGGCAAGACCAGGATTTGAGCCCCTATCCTGAAAAGATCTCAACGAGAATAGACCTTTGAGCGATGATATCTCTGGCGCAAATTTCGTGTCACGATTTGATTTTGTAAGACTAAATTGATCTTTTATTGAATCGCCATTTGTATAATATTCTGTCCGCATTGTGGGATTAAAAGTAACAGAATATTAATCCTCCAAATCTTTCTAATCGAATTCAGTAATAACGATCAATACTTAACGCCCATCTAATGTAGTGGTCCCCCTACGCTGCTGGCAGGACACGATAGGCGATTACAACTAACGTATATAGAGAAAAAGAAACAGTAACCTACGTGGGACCTATAGTTCTCCTCGCATAACAGTCTTACGGTAGGTTAAGGTCTTAAGTCAATAGATATTGTACAATAACACACCCCTATGGTACATTGTCTAATCTCAACTATGTCTTTTTTTTTAGCAATTACGTGATCGTGATCTCTCAGTGGGTGCAAACACTTTTTGCAAAGTGGTTCATGGTACAAATTAATTTCAATTAATGATGGCAGATCAAATAATAAAGTTGTGCAGTGCTATTAGTTGGTTTGTGTTCTATGCCCAAATTACCACTATCTTGCCATGCATTCTGATAATTAAACAAAACATTCAAACGTAAAGTATCGAGGGTAGAGTGTAAAAAGAAGAAAAGACCTATTACCTGTAGTATAAGTTCAACATATTCGTACGAGAGGAGATTATGTAATTGGTCAATTCAGGTACAATGTGCAAACTAGTATAGAAAACGCTTCCTTAATGGTCGGGGAAGATCAGGTCAGGTCTGATTTATAAACTCGTGTTGTGTTATAAGAGATGTAGTGGACTCTTCGGTTGTTTTGGGGAAAGAGGCAGAACTGTACCACAAGCTCCCAAACGGTAGGATGAAATGTACTGCCTGTGCCAGATTGTGTGAGATCCCTGAAGGAAAAATAGGATTATGTGGTATAAGAGGAGTAACAGATGGCAAATTGTGGCTATATACGTATGGGAGGGTTATAGCAGGTCAAATAGATCCGATAGAGAAAAAACCTGTGACACATTACATGCCTAGTTCAGCTATTTATTCAATTGCAACTACGGGATGCAATTGGTTGTGTAAGTATTGTCAGAACTATGATATTTCACAACGACGGAAAATTGAAGGGACGGAGATGAATCCTGAGCAAGTGGTATTGAACGCATTGAATTATGGGGCCCAAGGAATAGCATACACATACAATGAACCGTCGGTTTTTATTGAGTTTGCGAAGGATTGCGGAATAGAAGCGCACAAAAAGGGAATTTTTAACATATTCGTATCCAATGGATATGATACTCCTGAATCTGTTAATATGATGAATGATTTCTTGGATTGTATCACCGTCGATTTTAAAGGGAGTGGAAATAAAGAATTTGTTAGGCGTTACGTGGGAATTCCTGATGCAGAGCCTATCTTCCAGACTATAAAAGAAATAAAGGCCAAAACTAAAATACATGTGGAAATCACTGACTTAATTGTTCCTCAGATAGGAGATGATCTTGACGAGGCACGAAAATTATGCAAATTTGTCTATGACGAACTAGGTCCAGATACTCCGATACACTTCTTACGATTTCACCCAGATTATAAAATGATGGAATTTGATATGACTCCCATTATCACACTTGAGAAGCACCACGAGGTCGCAAAGAAAGAAGGACTCCAATACGTATACATGGGCAATACACCGGGGCATAAGTTTGAACACACTTATTGTCCACAGTGTAGAGCTGTAGCAGTTGAAAGATACGGCTTTAGTATATCTTCCTGGAATCTGGATAACAAGAATTGTTGTAAATCATGTGGCTTTCAAATTCCCATAGTTGGATCTCCTAAAAAGATTAAGCAGAATAGGTTCCAGCTTAGAAGATAAAAATTCACTAATTCTGGGAAAATTCTGTTGCGATTGTTGATTAGTATTTTAAGGTTAAATCTACAAACATACGTCTTTTTCTTGATTCTTACGTTGCTATACACCACTGTTCTCCTTGCAAGAACCGGAGTAATGCGACCGAGGAAGTTCGTGACCCACTGAGACCTCCTGTTACCAATCTTAATAGTTGGCATTCTTGGTTTTTAGGCTTTTTTTCCGACGACTCTCTCAGCAAGAAGAATTATATCGCCATAGGAATATTACCTTGTGTCAACAAGTATTCTTCTCGCACCCATAGGTTGATAGAATTTCTTCAATCTGCTTAGAGAGGTATTTACGCATTAGAGTACTCGTCAGTCCTGCTCTTAAGACGAATATGTAGATTCTATCGGTATCATTTGATATGGCAACAAATTTGGTTTTTCTCCAACTTGTTCACAAGAACTTGGTCTAGCTAATACCACATTGCATAGTGCATACAATTAATCTGCATCAAATAGATACTTCGCCATCAGTAGCATCGCGTCATAGATTAACGTCCTTTCATGATAAGCTGATAAAATTGCTCTATTCCTCAGGTACGAGTTGTTCCGCTATACTTTTTCCAACCCCTGATAGACCACAAATAATGATAATCACCTAATGTCGTTTTTGAACCTAACCCATATAATCTTGATTTACTTGTAAGGAACGACGATATATGTGTATATCTCGATTGTTTACTTTGCAACGACAGTCAAGATTATGTACAGATGACACAAAAAACATGTGATTGATACACTCGGTATCATCAATAAGCTAAAGATAAATTGAATAAAGAACACAATGGATTCCGGCAGCCTACATGACGATGGTAAATGTTGGGTTGATAATTATCCTAATAGTTTGTAGGCACCATCATATTGTCAGGACACTGGGTGAGGAGTTCGGAAAGTTTTTTTGTTAAGCCCCAGTATGACAGTTATATTGCCAAATATAGTCTCTGTTACGCCTGAATACGTTAAAGGACATATGGTTTCTCGAAATGTATTTTCTAAGAAAGGCGAAAATGGAATTGTTCTTGTGGTTGGCGGGAGCAGCATTT
>JALZOS010000218.1 GCA_030913755.1 Thermoproteota archaeon
AGATGGTTAATCAAGTTATGATACACTATTCTTGAAATGGCAATCATTTTCAACAATCGCAAACCGCCGGAAGGGTACCTTATCAATCCCTCAGATTGCATCTGTGTCATATTAGGTTCAAAACTCCATGGAATAAAAGCCATAAACCCTCCAGTTTTTTCCTGAAGATTTGCTATTTTCATCAAATGTCGGGCTTGTTGTTCTTCATCTTCTACAGTGCCGTACATCATAGTGGCGGAGGATTTTATTCCTAATTTATGAGCCTCTTCCATAATGCGTAACCATTCGTCGCTTTTAATTTTTAAAGGACTTATTTGGTGTTTAATCGCATCATCTAGAATTTCTGCACCAGCCCCTGGCAAAGTGTCTAGGCCGGCATCCTTTAGTCTAGACAGAACTTCCGCAGTGGTACATCTTTCGACCTTGGCTATCATGTCTATCTCCGAAGCCGAAAGACCATGTATTCCGACATCAGGACACCTTTTCCTGATCTCTCTAAAGGCCTCCTCGTAGTACTCTATATTCAAGTTAGGGTTATGGCCGCCCTGAATTAGAACCTGGCTGATTCCAAAGAGTTCTTTAGATGTTAGAACACGCCTGACAATTTCACTTATCGGCAGTGTATAAGATTCGTTATGTCCAGGAGCACGATAGAATGCACAAAATTTACAATATGTTATACAAACATTTGTATAGTTTAAGATGATGTTATTTACAAAAGTGGCAACTTTGCCAAATAATTTATTCCTTAAAAAGCCACCCACTAAACCTAGAGCATGGATATTATCTGACTTTATCAAATGGATACAGTCGTTAAGTTTCGGTCTGTTACCACTTAAAACTGCCTGAAGTATATCAGATACATCTGATGTTTCAATGATTCTATGAACTAAGTGATGCCTTAGCAAGTGATCCTTCACTCCTACAAACGGTATTTATTCTTTACAAGAAGGCTAGAGCAACATTTTATATCTGTCTTGAAAGAGGTTTAAGTTGATTGTTACAAAGTATCTCTGGAGGCACCAATGCTATAGAGAAGGCCATGAACGGTGAGGAACTTTCTTATGATGACGGTCTAGAGTTGATGGTAAAGGAAAATTTGTTCCTACTGGGAGCCGCTGCAGATCGCATTCGAAGGAAGGTTAAGGGAGAAAATATTACGTTTGTTGCATCATATTACCTCAATTACACCAACGTGTGTGCGGCCAGCTGTCCGTTATGCGCCTTTTATAGAAAAGGTGATGAATCGGACTCGTACACTCTATCAACAGAACAGATCGTCACGAGAGCTAGGGTAGCCGTTAAAGAAATGGGCGCTACAGAGCTCCACATAGTGGGAGGCTTTCATCCTACTCTTGACATTGACTACTATGAAAAAATGTTAATAGCCATTAAGAACGAATTTCCCAATGTTACCATAAAGGCACTCACTCCCGCGGAGATATTTTTCATCGCACGCCTTACGAAGAATTCAGTTAAGGAAGTGCTCTTACGCTTAAAGAATGCAGGTCTCGATGCTCTACCCGGTGGCGGGGCGGAGATCTTTAGCAAAGACGTGAGAGATGTCATTGTTAGGGGAAAGTGTTCTGGCGAAGAATGGCTTGAAACTGCAAAGACAGCACATGAGATTGGATTACGCTCAAATTGCACTATGCTCTTTGGCCATATTGAAAAACCCGAGCATATCGTTGATCATCTGATAAGGACAAGGGAATTACAAAAGAAAACGGGCGGAATCATCACTTTTATTCCCTTAAAGTTTAGCCTTGATAATACGGAGCTGGAACAAAAAGGGATGATATCCCAGGAGAGTGCGTCAGTTTATGATCTACGAGTCATAGCTGTTTCTCGACTAATGCTAGCAAATATACTCAACAATATCTCGGTATATTGGGTTGCATTGGGAAAGAAACTGGCGCAGGTAGCACTGTCTTACGGTGGAAATGACCTTGTGGGCACGGCCTTTTCCGAGGAAATTTTCAAAGCTGCAGGAAAAGCTACGGGGACTTCAATTCAGGAACTGGTCAGTCTTATCAAAGAAGTTAAGGGAATTCCTGCACAACGAGATACATTCTTTAATATACTCCGAACAGGGAATTGACAGCCTGCTGATGAATATTTTATCTGTAACCCACTAACATGACGAAGTGGTAATTTTCATTTATTTGTCATCTCTGGAGAATACGATCTCGCCAAAAGTAAGAAATTTCTCTCTTCTTGCTTTGTTAAGAAGAAATGTGATGGACCTTTCTCCCTCACTTCCCATATTAATGGTAAGTTGGTTAACGTACATCCTGACAAATCTTTCTATCAATTCTTTGGCATTTCCCCTTGCATATTTCATGGCGTAATCTACTGCTTCATCCATGTTTTTTAAACCATACTCAATAGAATCCCTAAAAAAAGAATCAAACTTGTTAATTTCGTCTACCGTCATGGATCTTCTACTGGCAACATTGATTCCAAGCGGGACAGGCATGCCTTGAGAAAGAACGTGCCACCATTTTCCAAGGTCGATCACTGTATAGAATTTATCTCTGAGAGAGATCTGGGCCTCGTGGATTAAGAGGCCAGCATCAACAGAGCCTGATGATACTGCATTAGGTATAGAACTAAAGATCATCTCCTTACTATCAAAGTTACCAATCGCGAGTTTCAACAATAAATTCGCAGACGTCATCTGACCCGGTACGGCTATCACAGCATGCCTTAATTCTTCTCTATCCATCGGCTTTTTGGCAATGACGACTGGTCCGTAGTCTAATCCAAAACTTCCACCACTGTGCAATATGGTGTAATCCTCGGTGTAAGCATAGGCATGCACAGAGATCGCAGTAACGTCTAATTCGTGGTTTATGGCACGCTTGTTAAGGGTTTCTATGTCATCAACAACATGTTCTACGTCAAAAAATGCGGAAGTAACTTTTCCGATGGCTATACCAAAAAACATGAAAGCATCGTCTGCATCAGGAGTATGACCTAGTGTTATACACTTCACAGCGAGATAATTATGCCCCTACAATTTCTTTCTTTAGGGGAATAGAAATCCTGTGTGGGCAATGCAACAAATGATAAACATTTTCAAATGATGGGCCTTAGCTTGACCTGACAAATTCAAACTGTTCGATCGCTTGTCTGTCAGCCTCTTAGAAATGAGGATCACCAAAATCTGTGATAAGAATGAACTCATCTGGAAACTAATTTGATACATTACTCTAGATCCTCTTACCCGCTTACCTTTAGCTTAGGTTATGTTTGATTCACGTTAGTGAGATTTAAAGAACTAACTGATGATCAATGGAAGCTCTTAGTACCGTCAATCCCTCTTCCTGCTTATACTGGTAGACCTAGAGCTGATGACAAGAGTTGCATCAATGGCATGTTGTATGTCCTTATGAGTGGTTGTAGGTGGATGGACATGCCTACCAAGTACGGTTCCTACAAGACAGTCTGGGAGCGACACAAGAAATGGAGTGTCAAAGGTGTATGGAAAAATATTATGAAGTCCCTAGTGTCACGTGGATATTCTTCTGGATTGATAAAGATAGACGACCTTTCTGTGGATAGTAGCACTGTAGCAGCCAAGAAAGGGG
>JALZOS010000229.1 GCA_030913755.1 Thermoproteota archaeon
GTGCAGTTCGTATGTCGAATACCACGCTATAATTAAATCCAATGTCTGCTATTGTATTGAGTATTATAAATACCGCTATTAGGACCCAATGGGTCAAAGAGGGATCTCCCTTTCGTAAGCTCCAAAGAATAACAATCGCAGGTACTAGCAATATTCCATCAAAAATAGGATACAAAATACTAACTAGTGGTGTCAAAATATCTTCTTGGGCAGACAATAACTGTGCCACACCAAAAGTAAGATTAAGCGTATATCCTAAACCAAGTGCGATGGCAAGTGATATCAGGATAACAAGGTGACGTTCTGTTCCCCTGTTCAAGAAATTGTACAACCTGTATAGGTGATATGCAAGAAATGCGTAACCAGCTAGCCAAAAAGCGTCAGCTAATGATGGAAATGGAGTTTCTATTCCAAGTCCAAGCTGATAGTAAGTCCAAGTTAATTGTGCGATAAACCAAAGCGCCAACCCTATTGCTAGGGCTTCAAAAGTTTTGCCCTTCAAGTTACGCCCTTTATGTCTACCTACTATCAAAAGAGATGAGAACAGAGCTATTGCAGAAGTTGTATCTATGATCAAATTTGTGTACAATGTCCGAGATTGCACATCTGAAAAAATTATGATCGAGTCCGCGACAACGATAGATAATATCAGTAGATAATAATAGAATGCCTGTTGCTTTTTGAATTCTGAAACAACCTTCATAGATACATTGATTATTAAAAAAAATAAGAGCCAACCCACGGCTGAACTGAATAACGCTGCCTGAAACGGTTCCAGATCTGCTTGAAGTAATTGATACTGGATAGAGATTTTTGCAACAGAGTATGTCAATCCTGAAATTGTGAAAGCAGCGAGTAGTTTCTTTATATCGGCTCTTAATAAGTGGGAATCCTTTTTCCCTGTTATTGGATCAGAGTATCTACATTTATTATCGTTGTAGTAAAGCAGTGCAAAAATTGGTATACCAATACCACACTCTATTAACAATGTAAGTACCGAATATTTGATATTGGCAAGTTCATTGGAGGTGGATTGCGCAAAGAGCGTTTGAGCAAACAATGGTGCCAAGATCAGGGAGCACGTTCCAGCGATAACCAGATTCTTGTTAAAAAGGATTGTCTCCTTGTATCTGTTATAGAAAGCACTATTAGTGCCCAAAGCTTCCATTTATTCAGCCGATCCCTCTGTTGGACAGTCCCTTAAATCCTCTTAGATTTTAAATATAGAACATTTTGATATATAAATTTATTAAATAGACCTTCAAATAGTCACATTAACTAGAGATAATATCCCAAGTCGGCGAAGAAATTGAAGATAAAATCAAAGCTGGTGGTAATGATGGTGTCGCTGGTCCTAATAGTCTTATTCACGGCATCTTTCATTTCAATTAATGCATTTTCTACAGGCATGATAACTGAAATTATAAAACACTCCGAAGATACCGCTGTTCAGATGATAGATAAGATAAATGGAGTAATGTCTGAGAGAATATCAGATGTTAAGGCTTTAACCGCATCGGATAATAATTTTTTATCTAGCCCTAATATTACTCTCCAGAAGAAAATGGGATATTTGATGGAATTCGAGGGTATCAAGGGAGTGTATGGTTCTATTTCCATTTATGATTTTAATGGCATAAAGATTGGTGATACTAAAAATATTGGTGTTGGTCAAAATAGGTCGAATGAGGAATTTTTTAGAATAGCCGTTCAAGGGAATGTTTACTATGATAAGATACCAGTCTGGTCCAATGATCTTAAGGAGTATGTCATATTTTTGTCTGGTCCTATACGTGATGATAGCGGCAAAGTAACGGGAGCCTTGGTATTACGCTATCCAATAAAGAATATAAACAACATAATAAGGTCTGACTTACCAAAAGATAGCGTTGGGATCAATTTAGTAACAAACAACGGCTCCATCATTTACTCGAATTATGAAAATAAGACTGTCTCTAATAGCAGCTTGAGCGATTTGCCTATGTACAATAAGATAAAGAACTCCAATGAAATGGTAGTGAGTGGAATATATCCTGATGTTACTGGCCGCGCTGGAGACGCAATATTTGTTGCCGCAAAGCAGAAGGATCCAGATAAAAATGGAATTCCATGGTTTTTAATCACAAGCCTTAATACACAAGATGCATTCAGTGAGATGCTAAAGCTAAGAGAGCAGTTCATTATAGTAACTGTCGCAGTAGTGGCTGCTTCGATAATCGCTGTGTTCTTTTTGGCGAGAACTATCTCAAGACCTTTAACTACGCTAAAAAATGCGGCTGAATCAATAGCAAGAGGTAACCTGAACCTTAAAATTAATACCAACACTGAAGATGAAATAGGAGAATTAGCTCATCAATTTATGAAAATGCAGGAAAGTATAAAGAAACGAACAAAAGATCTCCAGAAAACGAATATGCAGCTGCTGATAAAAGAAAAACTTATAGAAGAATCATACCAAGAGTTGTTAAATGTAGATAAAGCCAAAGAAGAATTCGTTTCCATGGTCAGCCACGAACTAAAAACACCTCTCGTACCGATTAAACTTTATTTAGACATGATTTTGAAGACTAACTCTTTAGGTGATTTGAACGAAAAACAATACAAGGCATTAGATACAATTCATAGAAGCGTGCAGAAACTAGAGCTTTTGGTTTCTGATGTACTTGATGTATTTAAGATGGACCTGGGAGCGCTAAAACTCTCAAAGCGTAATATTGAAATCTCCAGTCTAATGAATGAAGTGATAGCAGAACTGAAACCGTTTACAGTTCATAAACAAATAGAACTTGGCTCTGATGTTAAGGTGAGCGGCACAATAAACTGCGACCGGCAAAGGATTGAGCAAGTGTTTTCAAATTTAGTTAAGAATTCAATAGATTTTGTGCCTGACACCAATGGAAAAATAATATTAAGAGTTGAACAGGATGAAAACGATATCTCTAAAGCAATTTTTACCGTAGAAGATAACGGAATTGGCATCCCGCCAGATAAAGTAGACAATCTATTCAAAAAATTTTATCAAATAGATACCAGCGCTACCAGAAGG
>JALZOS010000240.1 GCA_030913755.1 Thermoproteota archaeon
GGGAGTGTGTCTACTAGGTATTCTATTTTTTCGATGGCATTGTCGTATTGGGACAAACCCTTACCACTTATAAGTGAAAAGACCAACTTGAGATTTGGGTCTGCAGACACACCACAAAAAATTAATGATACTTTTAATCGTTTACTGCCCCTTCTACGCTTCATTTCTTTAAGGAGACCCTTAATTTTATTCCATCTATCAGCTCCTAACAATAGAAAGAAAGATTCACTATAAGTAACAGGGAATTGTATTTCAACAAAACTTACATAATTTGAGTTAGGAGGCAGATTTTCTTCCTGTACTGAAAATATACTCGACAAAGAATTATATATAATTTCTATTTCGAGGGGGGATAGTCCAAAGTAACGGAAAAGTGCACTGCCAGCAGGACGTTGTAAATCCACTGTTTTCCTGTAAACAATGTATAATAAAAAATTAAATCCCAGCCATCGCTAGTTTTAGTACAAGGGGGAGAGGAAATAAAGCCCTTCTGCAGGTTCGGTAGATTTTTAAGGCTATATAAATAAACATGGCTGAACTCAGGTTTGGATTCTTCATCAATAAAGGTTACTGAGAAGACTGATAATCGTGTTGTTATTGAATTTAATAATATTCCCCGACAATACGTAAATGCACTTAGAAGATTGAGCATAAGCGAAGTTCCTACTTTTGCCATAGATGATGTTGTTATGCTAGAAAATTCTTCAGTAATGCATGACGAGGCTGTTGCACATCGATTAGGATTAATACCACTTCGAACAGATCTGCACAGATTTGTAATGCCACACTTGTGCGAATGTAAAAGTACTCTTGGATGCTCGCTATGCAGGGTATTGTTGGTACTTGATTCAGAGGCTAACGACAAAACAAAAGTCGTTGGCTCAGGAGAGTTGATTTCGGAAGATGATGTCGTAAAACCCATAACCAAAGAGATTCCAATAATAGTCTTAGCGCCAGGACAAAAACTCAAGTTTGAAGCTTACGCAAGGTTGGGAATTGGAAAGGATCATGCGAAATGGCAGCCAACATCAGCAGCAGTAGTTAAAGATGGAAAAGATGAGACCCAATCTGTACTTATGATTGAAACAACGGGATCCTTAACAGCCCAAGAAACTGTAATGGCTGCAATAGAACTGCTTGGATCAAAGATAAAAGAGTTTAATAATTTAATTCAGTCGATTGTTATTAAGAATAAAGCCTAGGTACATTTATTTGGGGTTCATTAATAACGACGAAAAGAAGGATGGTAATTTATGCCTAATGATAGCCTGAATAATACAATTCGGACACTTCGAAGGACTTTGAAAACGGAAAAAGCTGCGATATGGAAAGCCGTACTAAGAGAGCTTTCAAAGTCTAGGTCCAATAGAAGAGAGGTAAATATTGGTAGGTTAGCAAATGTTACCAATGAAAACGATGTTGTAATTGTACCTGGAAAGATTTTGGGCTCAGGAAATATAGGTCATAAACTGACTGTATGGTCATTTGATATATCGGAAGTTGCAGCAAAGAAGATCATACAAGTTGGTGGCAAATTAATTCCTCTCGATAATCTTTTACAGAAATATCCAAGTGGGAAGGGAATAAGAATAATTGGTTGAACAGAACCCACAAGAGAATGACAATCTGCCATTCACTATAGATGCCACGGATTGTATTGCTGGAAGAATGTGCTCTCAAATATCGAAGCTTCTGCTTAAAGGCCATAGAGTTAGAGTCGTAAATGCTGAAAACACCATGATTTCAGGGGACAGATATATGATTATTAACTCTTATAGAAAATTCCTTACAATCAGTTCGGCGACTAATCCTATAAACGGACCAGTTCATCCAAGACGACCTGATAGAATTCTGACAAAAATGATAAGAGGTATGCTACCCATAAGGAAACCGAGCGGAATCAGCTCATTCAAGAGATTGAGGGTGTATATATCTGTGCCGCCTGAACTTAAGGACGCTAAGATGGAAACATTTAAGAATTCAAAGATTAGGAAACCACAATCGTATTATTTAACACTTGGTGATGTTGCGAAGGAAATCGGCTGGAGCGGAACACGGAACTATGAATAAGATAGATCTATACCCAGGACAGAGAAAGACAAGTAGAGCTGTAGCAACTATCTCTAAAGGAAATGGGAAAGTTAGAATAAACAATATCCCTGCAGAACTAGTGAATCCCCAAATAGCAAAGGAGCTGGTTCTAACACCACTGAAATTGATAGGAGATTATAGACAGAAAGTGGACGTCGATGTGAAAGTGCATGGTGGAGGTTTCATGGGTCAAGCATTTGCAAGCACGGTTGCCATTTCGAAAGCGCTTGTGGGCGATGGAAAAGGGGGTCGAGATCCAAAGGATCATCCATTAACGAAGAGCGTGCGCACAGAAATTAGAAAAAGGATCAACGAATTTGATAGACATCTGCTTGCAGGGGATCCGAGACAGAGCGAATCAAAGAAGTTTGGCGGTCCAGGTCCTAGACGTAGAAAACAGAAATCATATAGATAGCTCGATCGAACGATCGACGTCCTAATATTGTTGCTTAAAATATGTTATCATCTTTAAGATGATGAGAACCGATAATGCTCCGTTATTTTTTTGCCATAACAATCTCCACAAAGTTCACCGGAAATATTCCATTGTCTCATTGCTTTGTATCTGAATGTTATCACGTTACCGCATAGGACACACTTCTGGTCTCTGTCCATAACCGTTGATAATGGCGGAATTAGGGTAAATTAAAAGTTATGACATTTACTATATAATTAGGGCAATATTTTAAATTAGGATATAATTGCCAAAAAATGGACTATACAACAATGGACCCTAAAGAATCGTATAATAAGATTTTCTCGCTTATTGAAGAGCATCATAGATGGTTCAGCAATTCTCTGCCACTTATTGCTAGTGAGAATATACCTAGTCCTGCTGTAAGAGAAGCTGTGGCTTCAGATTTCGCTAATAGGTATGCAGAAGGATGGCCTGGTGAAAGGGTATATGCTGGATGTACATACATTGATGAAGTAGAGTTAATTTGTAATGATTTAGCACAACGAGTTTTTCAGGCTGAATTTGCCGATTGCAGAGCGACTTCGGGGGTTGTTGCAAATCTTGCGATTTACTCTGCTTTTTCTAATCCAGGTGATTATATGCTGGCCGCATCAATTCCTAGTGGAGGGCATATATCACACGGAAAAAAGGAACATTTTGGCACCGCAGGTTTCGTGCATGGATTAAATATAGAACATTATCCATTTTTGAAGGAAGAAATGACAATTGATGTCGACGCAACGAAGAAGAAGATACTGGATATGATATCGGATAATAAAAAACCGGCAATAGCCATGTTCGGAGGAAGTTTGTTTCTTTTTCCGCATCCTGTTAAAGAATTAGCAGAATTCATGCATGAACACGATATCTACGTTAACTATGATGGTGCACATGTAGCTGGCTTAATAGCTGGAGGAGAATTCCAAGCTCCATTAAAGGAGGGAGCCGATTCCATGACAATGAGTTCTCATAAAACTTTGTGGGGCCCACAGGGCGGAATTATCGTGTCATTGCAAAAACACGCAGAAAGTATAAAAAAAGCCGTATTCCCCGGAAATACCAGTAGTCACCATTTACATCATGTAGCTGGAAAGGCAGTCGCACTAGCAGAGTCCTTAGAATTTGGAAAGGAATATGCAAAACAAGTTATACAAAATGCAAAATCACTAGCCCAATCTCTTGCAGCTTTCGGTTTCGGCGTTTTGGGAGAAAAGCGAGGATATACTGAGTCCCACCAAATTGCGGTTGATGTTTCTAAATTCGATGACGGTGGTACTATTGAAAAGGAATTAGAAAAAGCGAATATCATTCTTAATAGACAATTGTTGCCTGGTGATATTAAAGCTGGGAAACACTATATGCATCCAAGCGGAATAAGAATAGGTGTTCCTGAAGTAACTAGGTTAGGAATGAAGAAAAGTGACATGGAGACTATAGCATCGTTCATCAGACGAGTTGTCATAGATAAGGTAGATCCCATACAGGTAGCGAAAGATGTTTCTTCGTTTAGAAAAGATTTTCAGAAGGTACACTACGCATTTGATAACATCATGTTGGCTCATGAATATGTACGGTTCAGAAAATCATTTTGAAAGAGATGATATTCAGATCATCAACCTTAACCTTAATGTATTGAGAATTGGTGATGATTAGAAACATTCCACTATGCTGCTACGTGACAAAAGGTAGGTAATATTAGGGTCAATCCCGTGGTAATCTGAATATACCTGATTATAATGGGTATTTAGTAATAATTATATCTACCACAACATTTCCTATAAGTTTCTAGTAGCAAACATGCTATCAGGTTACCTGCTGCAAATAGAATTGTTCAATATCAAGTTTTTCTGATCTTACTCCTTCGATTTCCATGAGATCTTGCATGATCCCCTTTCCTCTTTTAATCCTGCCATCTGGGAGCTTTACAGTTCCGTTTATGAAAGCACTACTCCCACAAATAGGATTAAAACAATTGTCAACTTTCGCATGATATTTGGATAGAGTTTTTTCCTCCGTACAGTCCTGATTCAAGAAGAACCTTCCCTTCCTGTATGTAACTCCAGGGTGCTCAGAATCAGGTACGTCTCGATCTTTTGTAAAGGTAAATACCAATTTAAACTTGTCCAATTTTCTCGCCATATCGATCATCCAATTATAGTATATTACGTTAATACTATTATCTTCAGGGAAATAGAGAGTCGGATTACTGTAAAATAATGTAAGGTCGTATTCTGGATCCTTTATATCCTCCATATACTGTATCAGACACCTAGCTGGCTCTGTCCCATTAGAACCGGACCAATATGCGATGTTCTTTTCCATGCCATTTGCAACTTTCGACATGAAGTGTTCCTTACGTACGCCAAATTTTATGCTAACCTTGTCCCCAATCCTGATCTGCTCAAAGAAGTAGGGGGCAAATCCGTCAGCCTTACCAGTTTTAGGATTGATATATCCGTACGGCTTCTCATCTTTTATAGTAAGCTCTAAATGACGTCTCAGAGGAGATGAAGAAATGGAATAGGCGCGTTCAACAAAGCTCTCTTCAGAATTTCCTGAAGCTGTGGGTCTTTTTAGAAATGTTCCTAGCAGCACAAATTGTCCTACCTCGAAGGAAAACCTCTGAGAATCAGATACAGGATCAAGAACATAAGTATATACGTCATGTGTCTCGTTCATTCTATCTATGATTTGCCATTCATAACAATTAGATCCTGAAGACATATTTACCCTTGAATCTTTAACTGAATATAAAATTTGCACTACCGTCCAATGATATTATAGGACGAACAACGGTACACGGAATATGCCTTCTTTGTTGCCCAACCAGAATAAGTACTGGGGATAAAATTATTCCATATTCACGATCAGATTGTCTCAAAAAATAGACTAATAGACAAAATAGAAAGTTTCTGTTATGTAATATTAAGCTAGGTGAAAAATCAGCCTGGAAATATATTGTCACTTACCTGTCAAGTAGTCAAGTTCCAATGAATTTCTTGATAACATACAGTGCACATAGCAAGACCATTAGTATGTTCACATAAATACGTCTCTATTGTTTCTGCATGACATCTTGCACATTGCTTCATACGGTTCTGGAATTATTTATTGAGATGTTCTTAAAAATCACGCAAAGCAACGTATAGTATAACTTTATTTTATCTTCCAATAGAGATACAACCTAAACGATCTTTGATAGACAATGATAGCACAGTTAATTGATTTTTCTGGTATTCGTTGAGTTTATTTTTCAGAAAGAGAGAGCTTACCCCTTTTAAGAACGAATCTGTGTTATAGCAAATATGCAAGTTTCCACTATCAGTTTTTTTTGTTAGTAACTCTAACGCTTGGTATAAAGGAATATTGGCATCAGATTTTTCATTATCCGTCATATTAACAGTACCCATCATTTTTACAAGATTTTGTATTCCTTCTTTAACAGGAAGTACTATCCAAGTAAAAACGGCAGGTGAACCATCAAAGTTTCCAAATTTATCTATTGATCTTGACTGAAATACGTGAATGCCAGCAGGAATGCGTAAATATTGACATTCATTTTTCCCCATGCCATCATTCTGCAGATGATTCCATTTTCCAGTGTCCATTCTACATTCGAAATGATCAATACCCACAGCGTCGGTTCCTGATATTTTGAAATTGATTTCGTTTGATGTGATAGAGGTAGTTGGATTGATTTTTCCGAACCAACCAACTCTCGAATCATCTATGGTGCTGTCAGGAGGAGTAGTGTCCTGTATTTTTACCCTAAAGGAAGCACTAGCCATATTATCTTTTTTATCTGAAGCTTCACAAAGAACCTTAATGTTACCTATCTGGAAGAGGAAGCCGGACGGGGGTGTACATGTAACATTTACAGTACCATCTACTGCATCTGTTGCGACAACCTTATAATTTACGACTTTTCCATTAGGACCTGTTGCTTCTAGAACAGGATCATTTGGAACTGTTATCAATGGCGGACTTGTATCAACCTCAGTAGCTGGCTTAGAGCTAGATTGTGAATAGGATAATTCAGCGTACGACATAACGATCACTATACCAATTAAGACCAACAAAAAGGGGAAGTGCAAACTCACTCCAACGACCGGAGACAACGGATTAAGCTAAAAGTCATCACATTTAAGGAATTGGCTATGCTATAGCTGATCCAGATTAATTATAAATGTACAGTCCGAGTCTTTACTCTTAAAGTTTAGGCATGCCGATTTAGATAAACACAATGGAACAGGATACTATAGAAAATAACGTAAGATACCTTCAATATAGGTAAAAAATTGAGGAATGATGAAGAAAAACTTTCTATTGCTCGACAATTAATTTAGTAACAGTGACTGTAATTTTCTCCCAAATAAAATGGGTCATAGACTTGGTGTAAGTCCTTTTCAATGAATTGTCTTTTTACATACTCTTAATTTCCTTTCCAAATTTCAAGATCT
>JALZOS010000251.1 GCA_030913755.1 Thermoproteota archaeon
GTGGTTGTAGGTGGATGGATATGCCTACTAAGTACGGTTCCTACAAGACAGTCTGGGAGCGACACAAGAAATGGAGCGTCAATGGTGTATGCAAAAATATTATGAATTCCCTGGTGTCACGTGGATAATCTTCTGGATTGATAAAGATAGACGACCTTTCTGTGGATAGTAGCACTGTAGCAGCCAGGAAAGGGGGCTACAGGCTTTGATGGTCATAAGAAGACTAAGGGACGCAAGATACACGTAGCAGTAACACCACAATGTTTACCAATAGCAATAGACCTTGGATCTGGAAATGAACATGAAAGTAGAAAGCTCATTCCGCTTCTGAAATGACAAGGAAGAATATCAAACCGACACAAGGTAGGCCACATGTCTTCCTCTAGCTAGACTATAGGAAAGTTAGAAGTAGTGTAGAAAGATTCTTTGGATGGCTTAAAAGCTATAGACGCATCCAAACGCGGTATGAAAGACTAGCATCAACCTACCTTGGGTTTATTCAACTAGGCTGCATAATGATACTAATGAAAGTCGTCAGATGAGTTCGTGATCATTACCTGTATGAGTTGTCGGCCTGTTAAATTTAATAAATACTCATTGAATCCATTACAAACGATTTCTAAGAAATAAAAGACTGGATTCTGATATCAATTTCATAGTAACCGGATGAATCACTGTATTTCGTTTACCCGTTGTCTCTGTTTACCTCAATGTGTAATGGACATTTAAATCAATGCGTCCAAATTCACATAAATCAATCAGATTGTGTCATTAGTTATCTCTTAATTTCACGCTGCATAATCATACTAATGAAAGTTTTCAGATAAGTTCATCTGTCATAAAGTTAGAATTTTTGCTGATATTTTTATTGATTTTGAAGTATAAAGGACTAGAAGTACTTCGACCCCCCTTCCTCATAACGTCAACATGGCTTGTGTGTTTATTATTATGAATAAATCGGTACTTTTTGATGCGATTATATACTGACTTCGTTCATCCACGCCAGTATTTAACAGAAAACAAATTGCAAACTAGGTCCTACTATTATAAGTGACTGGCAGTCACTTGTTGACACGAGACCAGGCTATTCATGTCCTGCGTGTTCACAAATATTCTCGCGTAAATGGAACATGCGGGAACACTGCAGGTCTCAACATAACTATGATCCTATGCCCACTAATAGTACCTCTCCGTCTCTTCGACCAGAGCTTGGGGCCAATAGGAGATTAGGTATACCATCCATAAGTGGAAAAAATGGAACTGGCCAACCAGTCGCGGATGAAAGATTCATGAAAATGATACATCAATTATTGGAAATTCAGGAATTCGTAATGGATCCTTCGGCAAGTCAAGCATTTCACAATTCGCTGAGGTCAGCAGAGCCCGCTCTTACTTACATGTTAGATAATTTTGTGGTTCTAAACAAAAAAGATATTGCTGGCATATCTGGATATGTTTGCAATAACTGTCTGGCATTTCAATTCCTTTATATCAAGGATATCAGAATCGATTTGACAGCAGGAGAAAGACATCAATGCTTGCCTGCCGCGGTCGTCGAGGCAAGTAATCTTCGAGATAGAAGAACTAGAATTAGTAAAATCTATGTGAAGGCAATTGATCACCTGGTTACTCTTACGAATTCAATATTTAGAGGCAATAAATCTCTAGTTGTTGATTCAACATATCGTCCTGAATATTTTATGATGAATGTCCCTAAAACTGAGGGATTGGGTACATCGGACAAGTTCAAACCCTTCCATGCTCATGTAATCAGGCTAGAATCCGTCACTCCCAACCACTGGGTTTGGAATCTGTACTCCTGACTGACACTGATCTAGAGACCTTTGTAAGCAAAATGATGGGTACATACTGTCTCATTTCAGTTAAGATGGGACTATTTTCCGGCTATCATCTGATGTACATAAAAAACGACAATTTGAGCTAGTTTTCCTTATTGCCTTATGGATCCATTTGCAATTTTACACTCAGCGGCCAAGCTAAGAAGCGTGAGCATCTTGGAATAAAACGATAACGTTGTCATTGGAACTGAATGAACATTAGACGAGGGTACGAAATACCAAAGCAACCGATCTTGAGAGGCTACTAGAACTATTAAGGCAACTTGCTAGACCTTTACCCTTAGAAGGATACCAGAGAAGAAAATTTAAAAATCTTATGGATCGCTATATTGATTCCAATTATACCAAAAGGAACTCTGGTATCATTGGAGCGGCTAACCTTTGTAGACAATTCGCCATGAAATGACAAAAGCTCGGGCTATCCCAATAGAAGCTAAGTTATAGTCTCCCTTTCGCATCCCGAGAAAAAAATGAATCGATGTCGTACGGCTCATCACCATAAAGTGAGTGTACAAATAGATATTTCACTAATAGAATCATTGAAATAACTATATTTTACTCAATGAATGATCTTCAAATCATATGGGCATATTGCACAAGAAGGTAGAATATTGTTCAGTTTGTAGGAAGGAGCTTAAATTCAAGTACAAACCGAACAAGTCCTGGGAAATTGAAGGCAAATTATGCTCTGACTGTCATACCATGAAGATGAAAGAATTCATGGAAAAGCAACAGGAACTAAAGGAACAGGAACGCATCAAAGAAAATTATTGTTCTTTGTGCAATATATTTATCGAATCAGACAAGAAGAATCCAAAATGGCAATGGAACATGGAGTCAAATATTGTTTTGTGTTCTGACTGCTATGATAACAAGCAAAAAGAGTACGAAAAAAGAATTAATTTTTGTGTGAGTTGTAACACGAAATTGGGATTTGTTAGATACAATCCCAAGCCAAAATGGGACGTTGAGGGACACCTGTGCAGACAGTGTTGGGATGAACGAAATAGAACCGATTTATGAAATGCATTGCAAAACTCAAATACTTAGTTTTTTCCTGATTTCATTAATTTTATTGTTAATCGTTTATTATTTTAGAAATTTCCTGGCAAATTTACTTATTACCCTACGCCGATTCCAAATATCTTTTATCGCTGGATTATAGTGACTTTTAAATTCCTCGAGAATGACCATACATGCAGTTGAAGAACAAATCACGCCCTGGTAAAATTAACAAGAAAGCTCTCATCTTTGGAGTAGTCTTGGCTGTAGTATTACTCGGTGGTTCTGCTACTGCTTTTATATCTATGGGCCAGAATACCAATCCTTCCACTCAAACTAGTGAATTAGATGAGATCGTTAAGAAATTGACTCAGCCTGTACTTGGAAACGCCTCTGCACTAGGGAGTGACGCAGGACAAATCACATTGGTAGAATTCGGTGACTATCAATGTCAATATTGTGCACAATTTCACAAAGAAACACGCGGCCAAATTATAAATAATTATGTAAATACAGGAGGGATAAAATTTTTATTCAAAGATTTCGTCATAAATGATCGGCCGTCGGATAAAGCATCCACATTGGCCGCTAGGGCGTCATATTGTGCCGCAGATCAGGGCAAATATTGGCAATATCATGATGAGGTCTATAGCAACTCCCAAGGTGAAAATACAGGATGGGTTACAAAAGAAAGTCTAAAACAGTTTGCAAGAAATGTAAAAGTTCCTGATCTGACCAAATTTTCTGAATGTCTCGAATCACAAAAATATAGTGATGTTGTGATGGAGAATGATCAGCTTGCTCGAGCAATAGGTCTTGAGTCAACGCCCACTTTCATTCTTGTCAGGGAAGGGAAAGAGCCGCTGGGCATAGTGGGAGCGCAACCATATAACGTATTTCAGGAGGCTATATCTCAGCTGGAAAAAAGTTGAGTAACATCAGTATTTTTTTACCATATAACAACCTGTGGCATTTTCGTTTTGGAGTCGAAATTTATGAATTGCAGGAATTAGATAGAACAAATCGGTTTTACAATTGAAGTTGAACTCGCTATTAATTCTCATATCCACTGGGATAACGTTCCTCTTGATAATACTCAACATGTCTTGCAGAGCACGACGAACTCTTTTTATGCTGAAGCGGAGTAAGGAATTGGGACATTCTATGCAAATGGCCCTAATTTCCGCTCCAAGGTCATCCAATACTGTAGGTGACAATGTACCATATGCCACTCCCGCCTCAATCGGCCATGGAAATTGGTCTCTGGTCGTGGAGCATGGAATTGTGAAAGCATTCAATGCTTCTTTGGTAAGATGCAAGGAGTCTGGATCGAACAGTCTGTTTCATCTCAGCGATTTTAGATCATCTGCAGACAAATATATTCAGCTGGGTTCGCGTGGGTCCAACATAATTTAAGGTACTGTAAAGATTTCTAGCGAAGACAACATACTGTACAATAGCGTGGATATAACCATAATGATGTCTAATCTGAATAGGACAAACATCGTGCTTGATAAAGATAATGGTTTCCAAATGAAAAGTCCAATTTTGGGAGTAGTAAACTTTTGTTGTTGATAGTAGTGGTAACATGATCAGAAACAATCTTGCACGCAACGCTTCTGAAATAAAATCAGGTTGAAAATATTTCAAAGACTAAAAGCATTCAGGAACTTGGCAGTGCTCCATATCTACAAACGTTAAAAAGTACAGAGAATAGTGTTGCATCAAGTGACGTTGGATCAGACTGAGGTGACGAGGGCTAACTTAGTAACCTGTCTGCAACTAAGGTTGGATGATTATGGAGATGATGATTATCCTAGCTTATCCCTGTTTTAGGACCGCGATTTGATCACGCGGATTAGGACCCCGATTCGGGTCTTAATCTTTGAAGCTGAAAAACTCTAAATAAGAAACTTTATCTGTTTACAGAAACGGAATTTGTGCTTGGCTCGTTCAGAAATGAAGATCCTATTTGAGAATGATGCGATGCGCTACAGGGAGAGAAACTTGAGACAATGCTCACCAGGCTAGTTTTTGGCTAGTATGACAAATATACCTAACTCCTGTTTTTAAACCTATTTACTCTATAGACGGCTTAAAATCAATAACTCCTGATATGTCCAATAAGTCTTTCTCAAGTGCCATCACTCTAGCATCTTCAGTCTCTCCATCTTGATCCATACACAACTCATAAAATGGGCATGAAGGACATTTCTTAGACTTCATTGGTTCCACTAGTCTAGGTAAAATAGAAGGATCCTGTTGTTCTATTGCCCGTAGGAATAAATTTTTTCTTCGTACCATTTCGTTCTTCAGAATGTCTCTTGTAATATCTTGCTGAGGTAATGAAACTTCCCAACCTTCTGTTCCCACAATATTTGCATCTTTTGGTCTAAAATAATAGTCTCCGTGTTCATCGCTTCTGATCCATCTTAATTCTTTGATATTGTATCTTATTGATATTATTCCTTTTTCAAAATTGGTTATTACCATATAATACAAGAGTTGTCTGAGGTAAGAACGAAATATTTGATCTGTTATGTCAAGACGTTTACCATTTACAGTATCTTTTAGTTCAACAATTAAATCTGAATCCATTATGTCAGGATGGGCGACAATTCCGTTAAATTCTAAGTCAGCTTGTGATACACCTATATTGGCTAGCTGTGTGATAACAATTTCGCTCGCCTCCCCCCTTACAAAATGGTGTACGGACTCATCCGTGATTGGATCCTTTTCTGGGAATACTCTTGAATAGTATTGCTTCCTTATACACGTATTTGGTAGAATATCAGAGACGTGTATTGGGGCATTCCCCAACCTGTTTTTTTTTCTTTCTTCGTACTTTATTCTAAGATTGTTTTTTAATAGATCAGTGAATTTCGCACTCTTACGTATTACAATTGGCAATATTATTTCCTCTCCTTCTCACTTTGATAATAAGTTACTTGGCTTTTAATTAGTATCGATTATTCAGAAGGACTAATTGAAATCAAAAATTAAAGTCTCTAGAATTCGTAATATCATTCTTCTGCTATTTGAGTGACTTCCATAGCAAATGCATCTTTTATTCATATATGTTATCTTGAGCAATCAATTATTCAAGGAAGCAAGAATGCATTCAACCAGAACTGTTTTGCCTGCTCAGTCAGCGACCCTTGTAGCTTCAAAAAATCCAAAAATTGTTGAATCTCTTTGGACACTGTCTCGCAGGTTCTGGTGCTTTCAACCCGTAGGTCAATACTTCCATTAGCTCATAATTCTTAAACTGCTGTTTCAGTTCTGACAATTCTGTGTATTACGATAGAATAGGCGGGTGGGTATAAATAAAGACACAAGATTGACACGGGCTCGGAGGGATTTGAAC
>JALZOS010000278.1 GCA_030913755.1 Thermoproteota archaeon
CAATGCCAATATCAGCTGCTCTTAGTGCCGGAGCATCATTTATTCCATCGCCAGTCATAGCGACTATATGTCCCTTGTTCTTCAGGGCCTGTATAATCTTCAATTTGTGTTCCGGTGACACCCTTGAATATATCCTGATATAGTCTACTTTTTCGATTAAGGACATGACATCCATGGCTTCTAGCTCTTGTCCAGATATCGCCACTTCATCATAGTTTGTGGTATCATCAATTATTCCGATCTCTCTTGCCACGGCGACAGCTGTAAGCTTATGATCTCCAGTTATCATAACAACACCTATACCTGCGGCCTTACATTGTACAATAGAATTAATCACTTCAGTTCTTGGGGGATCCATCATCCCTACGAGACCAAGGAACAAAAGATTGTTTTCCACATTTTCTTTTGATAGACTACTTTCTCGCACCTCTTTGTGAGCCAGTGCCAATACTCGCAACCCCTTCGCAGCCATTTCATTGTTTGCAGCTATAATTCTATCCCTAATGTCATCGGACAATGCAAAAGGTTTACCATCAATGAGGATCTTACTGCACCAGTTCAGGACGACCTCGCAAGCACCTTTGGTAAAGGCTTCAAACTTATTGTAATCTGCTCTGTGCATTGTAGTCATCATCTTTCTTTCTGAACTAAATGATATTTCTTGTACTCTTGGTAACTCGCTATCTATTTTGGCCTTTGTAATGCCGATTTTGTGCGCAAATATTAACAACGCAATCTCTGTAGGGTCTCCTATCACCTTTACCTTATCTTCATCGATATCTATACTAGCATCATTACATAATGCGGCACTCTTAGCAAATAGAAATAGATGCTTTCCTTCAATATTTGGATCCACAACATTACCTTCTAAAGTGTAACCAGCACCAGTCACTTCAGCAAACTTGTCGTAAACATAAATTTTCCTTACAGTCATTTCTCCTGTGGTCAATGTTCCTGTCTTATCGCTGCAGATTACAGTTGTAGAACCTAGAGTTTCCACTGCCGGTAGCCGTCTGACTATTGCCTTTTGCTTAGCCATTCGGTAGGTAGCAACGGCCAAAGACGCTGTTATGACTGCAGGTAATGCTTCGGGAACGGCCGCTACAGCAAGACTTATCCCCCATACGAGGGTATCCGATATTCCATGTCCGCGAGTGAAGGTCAGAATACTGACGAAAGCTGCAACCGTGAGCATGATCAGACTGAGCAGCTTGGCGGTATGCGAGATCTTCAGCTCAAATGGTGTCTTTTGAACTTCTATGCTTTGTACTGCACTGGCTATTTTTCCTAACTCAGTATCCATGCTAGTTGCAAATACAATGGCTTTTCCTCTTCCCAGGGTCACTGTTGTAAGGGTATAGAGTATGTTTTCCCTTTCGGCAATCGAGGTTTCTCTAGGTAACTCCGTAGTATTCTTCAGTATCGGAAGTGATTCGCCAGTCAATGGTGCTTCATTCACCTCTAGATTAAAGGCTTCAATAATGTACGCGTCTGCAGGAACTATGTCTCCAGCAGAAACGATAATTATGTCACCAGGAACAAGTTCTCTAACGTCAATAATCCTCTCTACGTTCTCACGAATGACACGGCACGTAGCTGAGGTCATTTTCTTCAACGCTTCAATGGACCGTTCAGATTTGTATTCTTGAATAAAACCTACGATAGTGGTGATTACTATTATCGCAATAATGATAATTGCGTCAACCAATTCCCCAACAAACGCAGAGATTGTAGTAGCAGCAAGCAGCATCAGTATTAGGGGTTCTTTCAACTGCTTCGCGAATATGACAGCTCTGGAAATTCTCTTTGCTTCCTTGATTTCATTAAAACCATATGTGGCAAGTCTTTCATTTGCATCTGTCTGGGTTAGACCACCAGCCCTTGTCTGCAAAACCTGTAGAATTTGTTCCCTGTTGAAAGCATGCCATCTAACTTTTGTAAGCTTACTCATTTCTGTGGCACTTATTAAGATCCCTATCTTGACGCTGTTGTTTTAGTTCTGGCACCTTGGTCATTATATGGTATTTGCTCACAGATTTGTTAGTGGAATGGGAATACAGATTTTCCAAAATTGCGATCATAGTGTACTTGAATTTGCAAGTGTAATTACTCTTTTTACTTGTTTGTTGGAATTACCACCAACTGCCCTTTGATTTGCGGATCAGTTGATGAATAGAAAGAATAATTACCGGGTTTTAGATTTTCAGTTACGTATTCTACAAATGCTTTTGGTTTAATGACGTTAGTGTTAAAGAATTTTCCCGCCATTGAATCATCAGGACCTGATCCACTGGTAACAGAATGATTTGACGTAGCGTTATTTGCTATTAGTATCTCCCCACCGACACGAATAGTAACAATATGAGGTTGGAAAAATACACTCTTGTTGTGATCTTCGTTTATCATTATTACGGCTTCTATAGGGCTTACATCTACATCACTATGAAAGGCTTGAATTCCCGTAGTTGCATTCTGTGCATAAGAACCTTGGAAGACCGGAAGAGCCAACATAATACTGAACATCACCATGAGAATACCAAGAACTTTTTTCATGCAGTCAATACCCAACTCTTGAAATTTAATTCTTTGTATATTCTGTCGTAATCAGTTCATCCACACCCATAATTACAATTATGATTTCCTAGATATTCCAACCTTCATTTCTTATAATTTGTTCTATCTAATTGATAATAAAACAGTTGATAACACGATACTTACAAGAGGCATGAGTTAATGTATTAAAAGGACGGGACATTTTGCCTCTTCGGAAACACGTCTGGCAACACTTCCAAGGGCTCTAATTCTTGAAATTCCTCTTAAACCAGCCGTTCCCATGACTATGATGTCCACATTATCTTTTTCTGCGTGTTTTATTATAACTTCACTTGGATATCCGACCACTGATCTTGTTTCAGCTGAGATTCCTGCTGTCTCACATTTCAGTTTCCACTTCTCTAGCATTTTAAGCGCACTAGATTTGATTTCTTCATACAGTTCTAGCCAGTATTCTGTTGTAGTAGTGGTTTCACCTGTCTTGTGAGAACGTATCGGTCTTTCGAACACCAGCGGTATTTGCATCTCTGAAATAACATGCAAAAGTATGATATGTGAATCTTTTGACATCTTCGCAAGTTCTATCGCACTGTCAACTGCGTTATCAGATGGTTTTGAACCATCATGTGGTACAAGGATCTTTTTAAATGCCATTGAAAATGTCCTCTAATATTCTAATTCCCAATGTTATTTACAATAGTTACTAAGCACCGTAGTTACACATAAACTAATCACTGCTTTTTCAGACATCATTTGTTAGTATTCTGTCTGGGATGAATTTTTCTTGTTATTGTCAGCAAGATGCACAAAATTATGATGGAGATCATGACCAAACAAGCTGAAACTGCAATGCTCGTATTAAATTGAAACAGCATTATTACAGTAGTTAATAGACCTAATCCCGCAAGTATAGGAAATTTCTTGATTTTAAAAGGTGACGTAAAAGTTCGAATAAGGTTAGGCTGCTTGAAGCGAAGCCATATTACTGAAAAATTAACAAATGCGAATGCGACAAAAATACCGAAAACTGAGATGCTAGCCATCGTGGAAATGTTACCAGAGGATAAAATCACAGCTACGATCGCAAAGATCATTATTGCAAAAGTTGCTACCCATGGAGTTCTAGTATTTTTTTGAATCTTACTAAAAATAATTGGAATAGTACTATCTCTTGCCATCCCAAAAATAATTCTGGATCCTGATACAAGCATCATTAGAACAGTATTTGTTGTAGCAAATAATGCAATAACGGACATCAAAATAATGCCATGGTAACCAAATGCCTTTGCAGCCACCACAGCAAGAGGTGCTTCTGATGAAGATAATTCTTTCCATCCAACTAGAGAGATGCTTGAGATAGAGACTAGAAGATAGATTATGGCAGTTATTAGTATTGAAATCAGTAGGCCTTTTGGAATAACTCTACTTGGGTTCCTAGTTTCCTCAGAGATATTAGAAATATTTTCAAAACCATAATATGCGAAGAAGATAAGAGCTGTCGATGTCAAAATCGCTAAGGCTGTCGAACCATATGAAGCATGTCCTGTTTCTGGGAGTTCAAGGAAGTTAATTTCAGGACCTGAACCAATTAGGAGTCCTGCTATTATGATTATTACAAGTCCTGATATTTCTACAACTGTAAAGATAGAGTTTGTCCAAGCTGATTCTCTTATCCCGTAAAAATTGACAATTGATAGAACTATTATCAATATTACTGCATATGCTATTGATGGTAGATGCGGGAAAAAAACAGAGAGATAACCTGAAAAGCCAATTGCTACTGTGGCAGCAGAAGTTATTGCTACAAAAATAGTTAAACACCCTACAAATAAGGCGACAAAATTTATCCCAAACGCATGTTTCACATATATGT
>JALZOS010000306.1 GCA_030913755.1 Thermoproteota archaeon
GCCTCTAATGCATCAAATGCAACATTAAGTGCAGCAAAAGATACAATGAGTGAACTCACCGAAGGAGTCTCCAATGCAACTAACGCCACTACGGGTGCAGCAAACGCAACAGGCAGCGCAATCACCGAAGCAATCTCCAATGCAACTAACGCAACAAATACGAACGCCTCTCAGCAGGGAAACCCAATATTAGATGCATTGAAGAATCTCTTCGGAGGGATGACCGGAAACAAATAGGACGCTCTTGTCACCTACAATGACCAGAGCTTTTTTTCTGATTATTGTTCTTCTTTAAGATACATTTAATCTCATTTCCGTAGATTGATCCAGCTACCTCAAGAATCCTCAAATCCCGAGTTAGATTGATTTCTATTCAAGATGAGGGTGGAAATATATCTAAAGTCAATATCTTTGAAAGCTACGTTACACATTGGCTTTCTTGGCCATAAAGAATGAATTTAGACAATCATATTATAACAGATTCTTGACTCATTGCAATCTTTTGCGAAAGGTAAACTCTTTCGGCACGCACTCACGGCAAGCAAGGTTTTCTATCTTGTGTTAAATGAACCAAATTTAGGGTCTAAAATGACTAGGACCGAAAGGTAGCGTGCTCGCATACTTGTAGATACAAGTATTAATTTGGACACATATATTACGCCAGATATGCGTCTGATAATGAAATTCGGAGGAAGAGCAGTCGACTCTGGCGAAAAAGTTCTTCATGTGGCGAATTTGATAAAGAACTATAAGAATAGAGGTCGAGAAATTGTTGCAGTTTTCTCAGCAATTGACGGCATGACTGATGAAATATTGCGTGTCTCCGAATCCGTAAAAAAAGGCGATAAGACGACTATTAAGGACTTTCTGGTTAAGACGAGAGCTTCACACATAAAAATAATTGAATATTCGATAAAGGACAAAGACCTCAAATCAAAGGTGATGGAGGTTATCGAAGAACTGCTTTCGGAGATGACATATCTTTTTAATGGTATAGTAATACTATCAGAAGTAACATCTAAAGCTCTTGATTATTTACTTTCATTCGGTGAAAGACTTCTGGCCCCTATCATGGTATTCACGTTACTGGATTTAGGTATAGAAGCAGTTTTCTTAACTGGTAAGGAAGCTGGAATTCTGACTGATTCTAATTTTGGAGAGGCTAGGCCACTTATGGATACAACTAGACTTCGATTAAAGCACAATATCGAACCGATCTTACAGAGCAACAAGATTCCGGTGATAACGGGCTTCATCGGCGCGGATCAAAATGGAAATGTCACTACATTGGGCAGGGGAGGATCAGATTATACAGCTACAATCATTGGGGCTAGTGTGGATGCTGATGAGGTTTATTTATGGGGTGACGTTGATGGCCTGATGACGGCAGACCCAAAAATAGTAAAGAACGCAAGAGTACTAAAAGAAGTCTCTTTTGCAGAGGCGACCGAGCTGTCGTTATTTGGAGCAAAATATATGCATCCAAGAGCTCTCGAACCTGTGTTAGATACCAAGATTCCAATCCACATAAGGAATACCTTTAATTTAACTCATAAAGGCACGATAATTTCGAAAAAGACTAGTAGATCAGCTCAAAAGATAGTCAAGTCAATAATAGCCATTCGTCACACTGCTTTAATAGATGTAAGTGGGGGTGTTATGGTCGGTACGCCAGGGACAGCAGCAAGGATTTTTGACGCACTGGCAAAAAAGAAAGTGAACATAATGATGATATCACAGAGTCCTTCGGAATCGAGTATTTCCATGGTTGTAAAAAAGAAAGATCTAGACACTGCCACTACCACATTGGATTTGACCCTATTAGGCACAGTGATCAGAAATCTAAAGGTAAATGATGATGTAGCAGTCATAGCCGTTGTGGGCTCGGGTATGAGAGGAATTAAAGGAGTTGCTGCGAAAGTCTTTTCATCTGTCGCCAAGAATAACATTAACGTGATAATGATCGCTCAAGGATCCTCCGAATTGAATTTGGCATTCGTGGTAAATAACCGTGATTGTGAAAGAGCCGTCATATCACTTCATGATTCTTTTGAGCTAGACAAAATAGACTAGTCTCGTAGTTTTACCTGGTATGAATGCTTAATTAACCACCCCCTATGAATTGATGCTGCTGCAGGGATGAAGTTTGCACATATCACCGACTGTCATATAGGGGCGTGGAGAAATCCAAAACTCAGGGACTTGAATCTTAGGGCATTTGAAGACGCTATAATGAATTGCATCGATGCAGGAGTTGACTTTATTGTCATCTCAGGGGACTTCTTCGATGCCAACATCCCTCAACTAGGTCCAGTAAAGAAGGCTGTTCAATTAATTAGGCTTGCCAAATCGCACGGAATTCAAACCTATATGATATATGGATCGCATGATTTTGCTATGACCAACGTATCAATGATTGACATTCTACATTCTACGGATCTTTTCATTAAACCGACAGAATTTGAAAAAGATGGTGATGTCATAAAACTTCAATTCTTTACCGACGCGAGGACTCAGGCTAAGATCACAGGAATTTCAGGAAGAAAGATGGGACTGGACAAAGAGATTTACGAAAATTTAGATAGAACAGATCTAGAATCCGCGGACGGATTCAAAATCCTACTTCTTCACAAAGGAATCAGTGAGTTTACCACAGATAAGGCGTTAGTAAAGGATTGTATTCCCCTTAGTTATCTTCCAAGAGGTTTTGACTATTACGGTGGAGGACACATACACAAAAGGATGGAAGGAAATATGGGGGAAAGTAAAATAGTATATCCTGGTCCCATTTTTGGTTCCACTTTTGAAGATTTAGAACAAACAGCAAAGGGGGAGAGGCGTGGATTTTACATAATCAGTTTTGACAAGAAATTAACTGGATGTGAATTCATAGAAATCAAAGTTGCAGAGATTACTTCTAGAGAGCTTCAAGCAGACGGAATGTCTCCTTCTGAGCTGGACCGCATGCTTACGGAGGCTATTTCTTCAATAGATGTTAAAGATAAAATAATCTTGATCAAGATTGTAGGCAGTCTCCAGGGTAGACGCTCTGATATTGACTTTGGCAAATTTAGCGCAAGTTTGCTTGCAAGAGGTGCGCTAATACCTATTTTGAATATTAATAATTTGACAACAACAACAAATGATACGGCCAACTTGGAAGTACGGGGCACAACTAGAGTCGAAATTGAGAGCTCTATTTTCAAAGAATGTGTATCAAAGTTCAAGATTGACACAAATATTTCACTTGCTGCCAAAGAGAAGTTGGCAAAGCTCTGTGAAGACGGTGAGATGGCTTTAAAATTGCTTGAAACGTTCAAGACGGAAAAAATCGAAAATGAAACAGCCGGTATCTATGATGAGCGCATATCGTCTCTGGCAAAGTCCGTACTGTGTCTGACTGATTATTTATTCGTGGATAGATGATTGCCGAGTGATCTTAAAGAATATTACGTTAGAGAACATCCGGAGTTACAAGGATAAAACTGTAATAGACTTTCCTTACGGCAGAACATTATTCCAAGGTGATATCGGATCTGGAAAATCGACCATATTATCAGCAGTCGAATTTGCATTATTTGGATTAGGTGACATAGATGCCAATCATCTTCTCCGCGTTGGGGCCACAACGGGTTCTGTGTTTTTGGAGTTTGAAAGCAACAAGCAGGATTACAAGGTATACCGATCACTTTCGCGGCGCCGTGACAAGATTATTCAGAATGAGGGGTACTTGTATGAAAATGGGACAAAGTCCTCTTATTCTGTGAGTGAACTGAAAACAAAGATCCTCGACATCATAAAAATCAACGAGAGAAGCGAAACGAAGACAACATCTGTGGTCTATAGATACGCTGTCTATACTCCACAAGAGATGATGAAACAGATACTCTCTTCGAACAGCGAAAAAAGGTTGGATATACTGAGGCGGGCATTTGGGATCGAAGAGTATAGTACTGCAAAAAGGAACTCGGAGAAATTTCTTTCTGGAATCAGGGTACTGTTGAAGATTAAAAAGGATCTGGTAGCAGATCTCGACGATTACAGATCTACCCTAAAGAATAAGAATCAACTGGTTAGTAACACAAAAAATGATATTCAGAAATTGACTTGTTCTATACAAGAGGTGGAACAGCAGCTGAGAACGCTAGACATACAATTATCACATCTTACCAAAATTAAGGAACAATTACTTGAGCTAGATTTAGCACTCAGATCCTGCAAGACTAGTTTATCTAAATGTGAAAAAGAAAGAACCGGCAAGATTGAAGAATCGAATAGACTCAGTCACGATCTTGCCAAGGCAGCAGAGTCGGAGAAAATTGTCCTGGATCTGGGTCCCCGCTACAAAGATCTTATTTTCAACAGGTCAGAATTAACAACACTTGCGAATTGTGCTCTACAATATGACAGGTTAATATCAGAAAAATTGAGGCTTGAAACTCAAATCAAAAATGAAAGAGAAAAGCTTTACGCTGAATCTGTAACGCTACAAGACGACATTGAGGAGATGGCGGAACAAATAGAGTGTAGCCAGGTCGAAACATCAAAACTTGATGCTCTCAATCAACAGGAGAGTATTCTCAGCGAGAACGTAAAGGGAATTGATCTACTTCGAAAGGGTTTAGAGGACTTAACTGCGACAATTTCCCAAACAATGGCCAGAATGCATTCCGTTGAAAAGGAAATCTCTAAAGAAGAAACCGAGATAAATAAAATATTGGAGCTAAGTCATAAGGCCGTGTGCCCTTGTTGTGGTCAGAGACTGACTCCAGAGCACATTTCTGAGATGGTCGAAAAATTTAATCAAAGGAAAGACATGCTCAAGGCAGATTGTTCGAGCCTACAAGACGAGATCAAAGTATCAGAAGGTGAAAAAAAGGAATTGGTAACTAAAATAAAGGAACTTGAAAGACTAAATTCCGAATTACATTCTATCAGGGTTAAAATTTCGGGACTTCATGTAAGAAAGTCGACGCTGGATGCTATTTCAGAAAAAATGAAGGAAAAAATAATTAGACTGGATCTTTTGAATAAAAAATCAGAAAGTGATAACCACGGCGTTCAGGAAAGGGTCGAGTTGGGCTCTATATCAGGGAGACTAGAATCGCTCTCAGATGCCAAGAGCCTGTATGAAAATTGCCAGAATACAATAGCCATATATCAGAAAGATAACTTAGAGAAAAGATATCTTGATAGTCTATCTATGGCACAATCAAAAGGAAAGACAGTTGAACAATTAGAATGCGTCCAAAAAACAGTGACAGAGCTCGACAAAGAAATTGACGTGATACGAGACGAAATCCCGAAACTAGAATCATCCTCTAAATTAAAGAATAGCGAAATAGAACTGTTACCAACACTAGAATCAGAAAAATTGGCTGTTGTAGATCAATTGTCAATACAAAGACAAGAGCTAGCGGTGAAGAATTCCATTGTCAAAGATACGCAGGAGCAGATAATGGAAATTGACAAGAAGATTGAAACATTAGAGAAAAAATATGAGGGTTTACAGTATATGGAAAATCTGGGTAGATGGTTGGATGAATGTTTCATTCCTTCTTTGGATATCATTGAAACTCACGTTATGGCTACTATAAATGAAGGATTTGGTCACCTATTTCAGAAGTGGTTTAACTTGCTAGTTGACACGCCTGACATAATAGTGGAGCTGGATCAGTGCTTTGCTCCTGTGGTACATCAGAATGGGCATATGATGGAGGTTGATACCCTAAGTGGAGGTGAAAAAACAGCAGTCGCCATGGCTTATCGGCTTGCTCTAAACGAAGTTATAAAGAGGCTTGC
>JALZOS010000283.1 GCA_030913755.1 Thermoproteota archaeon
CAGCTATTGTCTTCAATCACTAGAAGTCTTTCGTGTGCTTGTATTTTTTAGTCTATAAAATACGTGACGGTACTTTTTAATAGCAAAAAATGCAATTACCAAAACGACTATCAAAAGCCCCAATGGCACAACAATTGAAGATAACGAAAGTGAAGAAAAATCTGAAACCTGAATTGGAAATTCAAACGTGGCTTGTTGATTAGCTTGCGAATCACCTTCGAGACTATTGTTCAATAAATCTAAGTCAAATCCGTATACCCCGGACGTTTTGAACATGTACGAATACTTGTAATGTCCCCCCGAAATGAAAATAGGATCTGTTCTGGTCAATTCGACGTTATCTTTACTCATTCTTATTACGAGTGGAATATCAGTTAGTGGAAAATTATCGCTAGTACTATTAATTTTGATCATAATAATGGTTACTTTTCCAGCTATTGGATTGACAGGTGCGGTGCTTAGCTGTACATCATAGTTTCCAATTTTCTGGCGCAACGCACTTTTTAGCGTATCTGCATATACTGTTTCCACGGGTCGGAAAATCGTTGTAATAGTAAAGATAACCAGACTGATGCTAACAATAAGGGCAAACTTGGAATTCATTTCAACCCATCAGAATGAACTAATATATTATGACGAGAAGGATCTGGATATATCGTGACTGAGGCAGATGCATCGACCTTACTATAATACAATAAGGGTTGTTTATAGTCTTTCTTTGTCCTAAATAACTTTAGTAGTTAATTTAAAATTTAGAGGATCATTGTAATAGTTTGCAGTATCAACTTAAAGTTATGTATTCAGTTACGGTTCCGTGAAGATATAGAAATTGCAGTTTCAGATTAGCCAATAAAGTAAAATCCGATTGCAATTATTACATATACAGCAGTCAACATGATACCTTCGAACCAATTACTTTTACCATCATGAGCAATCAAATTCATGATGATCGCAGCAAGAAATAATGTTGCTAACTCGTATAGGGTAAATTCTAGTGTAAATGGTTGACCTAGAACAATCCCCACCATAACGAGAATTGGGACGACGAAGAGCGCAATTTGTGTGCCTGATCCTGCCGCTATTCCTATGGATAAATCGATCTTTCCTTTTCTTGCAAGCAAGATCGCACTACTATGTTCAGCAGCGTTACCTACTATTCCTACTATAATCGCTCCAACAAACAATTCACCAAAACCAAACTGCTTGCTTGTCTCTTCAACAGATCCCACTAAGATCTCACTTACTGCAACTACTCCAAGCATACTTGCACCTAATATGAGGAAAGATTTTCTCTTGCTCCATCGATCATGATTCTGTTCTAAAACTTCATCTGCGCCGCTAGGTGTTACAAAAAGATGTTTGTGTGTGAAAAATGTAAATAAAATTCCCGCAACATATACACAGATCAATACGATTGCGAGGACGTCGCTTAAGATTTGTAACTTCAGCTGATTTTCAACATCTATTGGTTTCAGAACCGTGGTTGATAGAATAGTAGGAATTGCTAAACCTATTATTGCCAGGAAGATTAGAGAAGATTGTAATCCAGCATTTTCCCTGTTGAATAACTGCTCTTTGTGTCTGACTCCTCCTGCAATCAAACTTAAACCAAATATTAGCATGATGTTTCCTAAAATTGAACCAGTAATTGATGCTTTTACAAGTTCTAGGAGGCCGGCATTAATAGCTACAACGCATATTATTATTTCCGCAGCATTTCCAAAGGTTACATTAAGTAGAGATCCAAGAGTCGTACCATAATGAGTTGCGAGATGTTCTGTAGAATCACCAATTAATTTTGCAAGAGGGATTAAACCCATTACAGCCATTGCAAATAAAATCAAATGATCGGCATGGACCAAGTCGAGTCCAACTGCTATGGGTACGAAGACAAGAAGGAAGTAGATAGCAGATGATTTTGAAAATTTTACTGTTTTAAGCAATTATTAGTTTGGTCATTAATATAATGCGTTATTTCAACTTATTTGAAAACTGACGGTCGTCGTTCATATTCATTGGTACGGCAGCCTGCGAGAGAGAGAACACTGCTATGATTATCGCCAAGAGACCAACCTATGCCGCTTAAAGCTATAAAG
>JALZOS010000307.1 GCA_030913755.1 Thermoproteota archaeon
CTTTAGTTCTTTTCCATCAGGTACGTAGAAAATAGATCTATAATTCGCGAACATAAACTTTAAAGCCTATCTCATGATATTTCGCTTATGAAAAATGAATTCCTCCTTATTGGAATAGCTTTTTCAATCCTATTGATCGCAACAGCTAGTACACGAACCATAATGGCAGGAAATCTAACTGCCACTGCTTCTAATGTTACTACAAATATGAGTGCAGCCGTGAATCAAACTGGGTCAGAAGTAGGAAAAAATATGTCCAATATAGTGAATAACGCAAGTAAATCAGCCAACCAAACAATGTCTGAGATAGGTAAGAATGCAAGTAACGCAATGGGCGATGTATCCCAATCAGCAAATCAAACCGCGACAGAATTAGGAAAGAATGTGACAAATACTGGTGAAACACTGTTGAACCAAACAGGGGAAGTTGCCAAAAAGAGCATTGGCGGCGCTGCAACAGTTCTTGCGAATTTAAGTGGAGAAATTAAGGAAGGCATAGGGGCAAAGTAGACCTTTAGTCGTCATAATCTTTTTATTTTCTCATATTCTTATGAGTACGACCACGCACGCACATTATGATATGTCTGTGGTTTTTGATTGTTATTATTATTATTATTTATCAGTCTTGAAAAGCACTTTACTGACACATTAGCATACAAGTTACGCTCAAAGGTATCAACTATTAGTGTTGGAGAAGATGTGCTTTCGCTTCTTCCGCTGATTTAAAAGAGCTTCCGCATTGTGCGCATCTATATTGTTTATCATCGGAGACCATGATTTATGTAGTATACTTCACAATATATAAGACTTTCAAAATCAAAGGACCTCCAAGATACCGTATAGGTTGTTATGATAACAGTCATGAGAGGAAGGTGTTTTTGGCATTCGATGGAATTTTGTATGGCCATCAGGTAATAAACATGCCTAGCATTGAGGCTGGATTTATTCTGGACATCAAGAGGGATAGTATTGCCGCTGGTTTACATTCTCGAAATCTATTTTTGGGGATGGAATAATTACCACTATTTACATAAATGATTTCAACTTCTCTTTACAGATTCTACTTTCTGTTAGACATTCTTAAATAATTGGACTTATCTGCCAGACAATCTCTGATGTTACCAATTGCGGTTACTTATAAATATGAGTTTATTACGACTAGAATCAAAGAACAAGTTCTAATCTAATGATCAGTACGTACACTAGATTTTACAAACCTGTAAACGATGTATCCTACTATTCCAACAATTATTATAATTGCCACATAATTGAAAATAGCCGAAGAGCTTTCAATCCAATTCTGAGTTGTCTTTCCAAACGTATATCCTACAATGGTTAGGCTTACACTCCAAATAAGTGAGCCTGCAAAGGTAAATACAGTGAATTTTGGGATACTCATCTTACTTAATCCTGCAGGAATTGATATCAGCTCGCGCATCCCGGGTGCCATTCTGCACAAGAATACGGCTTTAGTTCCATGCCTATCAAACCATTCCTCAATTTTAGCAAGTTTCTTCTCGTCGAGAAATATGTATTTGCCATATTTGATTACGGCATATCTTCCTATCTTTCTAGCAACAAGATATATCACAATTGCTCCGACCGTGGAACCTAGCCCCGCAATTATGCCCACAATTATCGCATCAATTATTCCTCCTTGATTATTGAACACAGCATATCCAGCTAGTGGTAGGACTACTTCACTTGGAATTGGAGGAAAGACCGTTTCAATTAACATGGCAAGAAAAACACCCGCATAGCCGTACGCGCTAATCCATGATGTGATAGTATCAATCAACAAAGTAAACGAATCCCCCAGAAGTTGGTTTTGTTATTGAAGAAATTAATTGCATGATTTCTTCACCAGTATAAATAACAAGCCCATTAACAATCAGTCCTATCATTATCAAACCATAGACGATAACAATTATGCCTTATTATATTTCTTGTTAGGCTGAAAAACAGATTTGACTGTTGTCTGATTTGCTTAGAAAACAGTACAATAATTCGTACGAAAGAATCGCCCCTACCTAAATAATCTGTTGAAAAAAATCAAGGTAGGTCTTGACTAAAAGTTATCACAGTCCTTTGTTTTGGTATCTCCTTGAGATGGGTTGAAGTCCAAAATCTCGTCGTTACCCTTACCGCAGTCGAAGTGATCTGCGGCGGCTCCTCCCTTGAGGTCATCATCCCCACTACCACCATACAGTTTATCGTTACTTCCATCTCCAAATAGCTTGTCGAACCCGGGACCGCCCTTAATTATATCCCTTGACTTTCCGCCGTGCAATTCATCGTTTCCTCTATTTCCGTTGACCTGATCCTTGCCCCCTTTCGCATCAATTTTATCATCCCCTGCAAGTCCGTTTATAGTATCTGGATTTATTGTTCCTAGCAGATTATCGTTACCGTCAGTACCCGTTATCTCATCGCCCCACGCATTATTGGACATTGCTAGTCCCACAACCAAAGTTGCAGCTAGAAAACCCACTGTCAGTTCAAAGACGTGTCTTGATTTCACTAGTATTAGTCTCTATCATCACAAGTATAAGAGATGCTTAACCAGATACTGAAATATGGAAAGGTAGATGGTTAAATAAGAAACTACGGGTGTTGAAATCGTTGTGCGGAGGTTTATAGTATCTGGTGACAACGATGACATATTGTGGCTTTTCTGTCTGACCTTAACTGACCTCGATACAGACAGCAGGTAGTAAGAGCTAAAGTAGACGCTGGGACTGAATTTGCATTGACTAAAGGGTTGGAGAGATCTTTACCTAACTGTACATTCATATCTCACGATACCATCTCAAATATTATTGTGCGATACAACAAGTATGTACACACACATTGTTTAATACAATTGGGGCAAATTCAACAACTAAGTAGGGTAACTAACTGATTAAATGTTCACGTCACCTAACACAGGGACCTTCGATGATAACAAATGAATTATAAAACATTTTCATCTTCTGATCCTGTGAGTTAATTGTCAAAAATAATATATTTTATAATTTCTATTTCATTACTTGTTTTATTTCCATTTCAGCAGTCGTTATCATCGATATCAAACCCCGGGACTGTTGATTCATCTAATGAAGGCGAAAGTACATTGGTGCTTTATGGAGCCACCTTGATTGATGGGACAGATGCTATTCCGAAGCGTAATTCAGTCGTTATCATAAATGGAGACAGGATTACGTCTATAGTTGAAAAAAATCAATACCATCTATCTACGAATACGAATGTGCACCTGCTCAATCTCACTGGTTATTATATTATACCCGGTTTATTCGATATGCATGCTCATGTTGCAAACATACGCGTTTCATCTTATAATCATAGTGAATCAATTGAGATGTTACACAAGTTACTCGGTTGGGGAGTTACTACCATAAGAAATCCCGGAGGACCAACAGAGCAGGCAGTCATGCTAAGAAACATGGTGAATGCTGGACAATTAATAGGTCCACAAATATTTACTGCTGGTAATCTAATCAATTCTCTGCCACCGACAGGATTTGTAGAAACAATAGTACAAAACGAGACAGAAGTCAGAAAGGAAGTACAACATCAATCGAATATGGGGGTGGATTACGTTAAATTGTATGTTAACCTTGCCCCAAGCCTTGTTCATGCTGGAATTGAAGAAGCCCATGCACAGGGGATAAAAGCAATGGGACATTTGTTTGCCACATCTTGGAGTGATGCGGCTATGTTAGGAATAGATGCACTTACTCATGGAATACCAGAAAACCCTTCATTACTGACCATTGATAAACGTCAAGAATTCCTGAGTCAAAATGGCGGTCCGTATACACACTCTTTATGGTTAGAGTTGGCAGACTTAAAGGGTAATGAAATCAAACAAATGATCAAGGGATTAGTAGAAAATAATGTAGATGTAGATCCGACTTTAGTCATATTTGAAGCCATCCTATCTGAAGACATTAGAACAGACCGCAACGCCAAGTTGTGGTCAAAGGTGTTAAACCTAACAAAAATGATGTATGAGGCAGGAGTACCTATTACCTCGGGTTCTGATATTCCTAACTTTCTCTTGGAGCCTGGTGTAAGTCTTCATCGTGAGCTTGAACTCTTAGCACAAGCTGGTATTCCTCCACTTGAGGTGATAAAAATTGCTACGAAAAACAGCGCAAATTCTCTCGGGATTCTTGACAACGTAGGCACGATAGAAGCAGGTAAACAAGCAGATCTGGTCGTCCTCAGCAAAAATCCATCCATCAACATAAGCAATACCCAATCTGTTGTAATGGTAATACGAGGTGGTCAGCTAATCAACGGTTCTCTAAGCAATTGAGATTGAGAAAATTGCTACTCTACTGCGGTCCAATAATAACGAGGAACAAATTTGTTATGTACCATACGCATATTAATAGCAAATTAATTCAAGGCCTTTGGCGAGAAAAAGGCCAATAGTAAGTTCTACTCTTCTGATTTTTTTCTATCAATTAGTCTATACTATGCGCCGCATATTCGGAACGAGTATTGTAGTTGACTTGTTGCATTCCTCATTCCCCAAAAACGGTCTTGAGAAGTCGAGTAAACAATGTAGACATCTAGCGGCTAAAATTCCTTCTTGCCCTATTTTTTTGAGAATTGATTCTCTCGCATTACATACGGCCAATGTCCCAATGATTTTTTGTTTCCTAACTCCATCTTCAAGTTTTCTTAATAGCATATGCCAAATGAGCCGTTTGCAGTCCAGAAATTGATCTATGCTTTTAATTTCATAAGTCTCCTGACAGTGTGG
>JALZOS010000312.1 GCA_030913755.1 Thermoproteota archaeon
GAGTCATGGTCGTCAATATTGTAATAGAGTCTCATGTGCTCAAGAGTTTAATCATCATAATACGGACTGGATGCTTTCCTTATATAGTTACTCTCCTTTTATAATACTAGCATTTGGATAGTTCTCCCATTAAGAGCACTGACGAAACTACTAAGGTATTTTATGGTATTGAAAATGTAATGAATACTATATTTCAATTTTTATATCAAACAAATAATGTAATAGATGCCTGTGTCGACTACACGAGACCGTTATTAGCCGTTGATATTCTTGTATTAAGAAAGGCTTTTCTTACTGCTAGAAATAAGGGTGTGAAACTAAGATACGTTACTGAAATAACTAACGAAAATATACATTATTGCAAACAGCTGCTGACAATGGTAGATGAGCTTCGTCATTTAGATGGAATTAAAGGCAATTTCTACATAAGCGAAACAGCCTACCTTGCACCTGCTACTTTTCATGAGAAAGGAAAACCAGCAGCTCAAATCATCTATAGCAGCGTTAAGGAAGTTGTAGAGCACCAGCGGTATGTATTTGATAGTTTTTGGAACAGAGCAATACCAGCTGTGGAGAGAATTAAAGAAATTCAGGAGGGGACAGTACGTTATCAAACAAGGATAATAGAAAATCCAGATGAGATTATAAGACAGATTGGTCGTCTTACTGCTAGCTCAAATGAGTTATCTACATGTATATCTCCCGGTGGATTAAAGTATAGTCACAATTATTTCTTTGACATAAAGAAAAAGTTATTGGATAAACAAAAGAAGGGGGAACATAAGGGCATCAGATACATTACTAACATAGATAACGATAATGTAGAATTAGTTAAATTATATCTTGATTTGGGGATACAAATAAAACATGTTAAACATCTACCGCCAATGAGTTTTGGTGTTTCAGATAAAGAAATGGCAGTTACCATAGAAAAGATGGAAGGCGGCCAAATAATTAACAGTCTTTTAATCAGTAATGAATCTCTATATGTTAAGCACTTTGCTTCTATCTTTGAAGAATTATGGAGAAGTGGAATTGACGCTAAATCCAGAATACGAGATATAGAGGAGGGTATTGAGACAGAGGGTATTGAGATTGTTCAAAACCCGATAGAATCATTAAAGATAGCCCGTGATATTGTAAAATCAGCAAAAGATGAAGTATTAAGGATATATCCCTCAGTCAATGCGCTACGTCGCCAAATGCGCATAGGGGCTCTTCGCTTATTCAAGAAAGTGCAACAAGATGGCGTTAAAGTTAGAATACTAATACCTGCCGATGAGCACGAAATTACAGAATTAGTGAATGAAATAACATTAGCGCTGCCTCAATTAGAAATCAGGAGCATTGACAAAAGTTTAGAGACTAGTATAGGAATAATAGTAGTTGATAGAAAAAAATCACTAATTGTAGAGTCTAGAGACGATACAAAGGATAATTATTATGAAGCAGCAGGATTGGCGGCATATTCTAATAGTAGGCCTATTGCTTTATCCTATGCTTCTGTATTTGAAAGCCTTTGGAAACAAGCTGAACTTTATGAACAAATAAAAATTCACAGTAAGATGCAAAAGGAGTTTATTAATATAGCAGCCCACGAATTAAGAACTCCCATACAGCCTATACTTTCACTATCTGAATTTCTCCTTTCTAAAAAAGGGAACATCGAAGAGTTTGAAGAGTTCCTTAAGACCATTAATAGAAATGCAAAAAGACTGCAACGACTTGCGGAGAATATTTTGGATGTCACAAAAATAGAAAGCCAATCACTACAACTTAAGAAAGAAAAATTTACTTTGAATGACTTAATACTACCTGTTCTTACTAATTATAAAAGTCACATTAAAGTAGAAAAAAGAAGTAATAATAATAAGGATAATAATGTAAAACTTACAATAGCTTCGAAAGAAGATATTGTTCTTGTCGAAGGTGACAAGGAAAGATTAACTCAGGTTTTTGACAATATACTGAGCAATGCTATTAAATTCACCAAAGAAGGAAGAATAACTGTCACACTAGAAAGGATGAAGGAAAATAATAAAGAGGTTGCTGTTGTTAGTGTTAAGGACACCGGCTCAGGGATAGACTCTGAAATATTACCACGATTATTTACCAAATTTGCTACCAAATCTGAGACAGGTACTGGATTGGGACTGTACATTTCAAAAGGAATTATTGAGACGCATGGTGGGAAAATATGGGCAGAAAATAACCTGCAGGAGCCGGGCGCAACATTCAGCTTTAGCTGGTAGTCTAATCAATTAAAATAACGCAGATAAATAGCTTATACGTATTGATAATGTATCTTTGACGCATGCTTGAATCTTTGAATCTACGGGTACTGACTGACTCGCAAATGAAAACGTTCCTGCAGGCACATGACATAATGACTCAATGTCGTCTGGACAGGTCTGAGTTGAAGTATCTATTACTTTTGACTGTTCAATGGTTTGCTTACCGTAAACGGTCGCATGTACCTCGTACGTTATGTTATTTTGAGTATTACTCAGGTTAACGGGGATATCCAACGTCTTCTCTCCAGATGCAGTATAATTTCTATCATTCGAAAGGACGACCAATATCATGAAGATTATCGCTATACCTAGGCTATTCATTACAACATCTAACTATAATATCGCTACCTCATTCAATTGGATTTAACTACAAAATTCTCGTAATATTTTAAACCTAATTTATTCAGAAATAATTTCCGAGGTTTTTAATATACCTATTTAATACGCTAGAAC
>JALZOS010000322.1 GCA_030913755.1 Thermoproteota archaeon
CTTACAGATGGCGAAGAGAGTCTATTACCAACATTATTTCTACTTGAAGGTCCTCTGGGGGTTGGAAAAAGAGAATATTGTACAAAGTTCTTGGAGGAGGGGATAAATGACAACGCCTATTGTGTAATCGTTAGTGCAAGAATGACTGATTCTCAGTTCAAAGACTTGTTCTACAAAATAGATCAAAAGCTGTTGCAGGACAAGTTCAAATTCATAAATCCATTGTTGACTGGAAGAGGTTATGAAGATGTTTCATTAGATTCAGTCCACAAGGAGATATTTTCATTCCTCCATCTTGATAACAAAAAGAGAAAGCAGGTACAAAAACAAGATAAAGATCCTGCGATGGCTGAAAAGCAGGTATGCTTTGTTATCGAGTCATTAAACCAGCTGTGTGACATTTTTGACGTAGAGGCTGTTAGGAAATTTCTTTCAAAACTTACCGTAGTCGTCAAGAAAATTGGGGCTACTGCAATCTATACGATAGACACCCCTGTGATTGACAAGTACATACCAGTGACCTCGTTTTGTGAAGGAAAACTAGAAATGAAGTTTGAAGAAGCGGAAGGGAGCCCTTTATCTCGAAAGATTAGGCTACTGTCCTCTTCACATGTGATCTCGAGTCCAAGATGGATCGATTTTGCTATAGATGATAAAGGAATGCTGACTTTCGGTGACAACTTGCTGGCATGTACCATGGATTCCAAACCGATTCAGGGCGTCCCCCTATATTACAACGATATGCCGTTTTGTTCTGAAAATTGCATAAAGACATTCAAAAAGCTGTCTCCTCTCTTCACCCCAATAAATCCAAAACCAGTAGTACTAGATTACCATTTCTTCTTCATTGATATAGTGGGACTTTCAGACCCCAAACTCGTGGTTGCAAAGCAAAAAGAAAAAATTGAAAGATTAAATGGATTCATAAAGGACTGTGAGGCTTATAGAAAAACCCCTGACGACGCAAAGATCATTCTGCCAACAGGAGATGGAATGGTAATAGGCTTCATGGAAAACCCGGAATTGCCCTATAAGTTGAGTACAGAATTACATCGGCATCTCAGGAAATACAATAAGCGAAAATCAGGCGATGATTTGATTAACGTTCGGATCGGCTTGAGTTCAGGCCCCGTCTTTACGGTGATGGATATAACAGACAAACCTGATGTTTGGGGTCCTGGTATCATACTTGCGAGAAGAGTAATGGATTTGGGGGACAGCTGGCACATATTAATTGCAGACAATCTAGCCAATCAGCTAAAACCATTAACTGAAGAATATAGGAGGAATATAAGAGAACTTGGAGAGCATGAGATAAAACATGGTGAAAAAGTAAAAGTTTTTCTCGCATGTTCAGAAGATTACGGGAACCCTGAAATTCCAGAGGTTTTCAAAAAATAATTTGAGAATCAGCGGAAGATTTATTTAAATTAGCCAATTTAGCTGTGTAATCTTAGTAGTTGGCGACGGATGGCAGATAAGAAGAAAGATAGTAATAAGCCTGGAGGCAAAAGCCCACAATCGAAAAGAGCAGAGAAAAGCTACTTTGCTGTAAGTAGAAAGAAAAGAAATAGAAGACTAATGTTCATCATACCAGCAGCTGCTGTCCTGATCGCAGTTGGTGCTTACTCCATTTCTGTATATTCTTCAAACCTTACTCACAATAATGCAGCATATGGGGTCCTTGGTTCAGCTCATGTGCATGCAGCTTTTGCTGTAAAGTTGAACGGGACAAAGCTCGACTTTAGTGAGAGCAAGTATCAGGTAAAGTCTAGATTCATGCATGTTGAAAATGAAGACGGGGATACTTTACATAGGCATGCCACGGGCGTTCCTGTAGCAGAATTTTTCAGAAGCATAAAAATGAATGTCACAGACACCTGTTTCACCGATGACAATGGTACACAGTATTGTAGCAATGGAAAGGAAAATCTTGAATTCTATGTCAATGGGAATAAAACAAACTCAATTGCAGATTATGTCTTTGATGATGACGACAGGATATTGGTAGTATACGGAGATTCACCAATCCAAGTGAAACAAGATCTTGATCAACTACAGCAGACACCTATCCAAAAGTAAGGCTTAACAGAAATTCCTTATTTATATTCATTATAGCATGTCTCCGGATCGAATGAATAAGGCCTAGATCTTACGCCGGATCAGTACGACATTGCTCTACTGTATCAGAGCCTTTTTAGTGGTAGATTTTGAATAATTCAAATTTACATATTGCGATGCAATCTATAACCACTTTCGCTCTATCATAACTAAGTAACATCTCTACCCAAATTAGTCCAACCCATCTTCCTGATTTACGTACGTAAATATTGAATTAATCTGGAGGTAATTTGGATAAAACTATTAATGCGTTTGTAAAAGGAAATAATAATCGTGGTAGAAGTAAATGTGCTGGTTTCTGCGCTTGCAGGAGCAGGGTCCTTCTTCTCGCCTTGCATTCTACCTATTTTGCCTGCTTTCATTTCTTATCTTTCTGGTACAACATTAAATGAATTACAGAATAATGCCGGTGCTACCGGCCGATCTGTCAGTATCAAGAAAGCGACAAGACTGAATATCTTTTTGAATACTGTGTATTTTGTTCTTGGGTTCTCTTTAGTTTTTGCGGTATTAGGGGTAGTTTTGAATAGCGTTCTTGTGACAGCCGGTGCGGGATTCCAAAGTGCCCTTGCCACTGTGGGTGGCATCGTGATTATTGGCTTTGGTTCTTATCTGATACTCTCGACTAGGCTGAGAAGACTTAATTTCGAAAAGAGAATGATATCACTTCCAAAATTTAAGACCAGCTACATAACCTCATTCGTGTTTGGTGCTGCCTTCGCCGCAGGTTGGACACCTTGCGTAGGTCCAATACTCGGAAGTACCCTGACGCTGGCTGCCACAGCACCGGGTGCCGCATACAACTCATTACTGGCATATTCATTAGGATTGGGAGTACCATTCCTCATAACAGGAGCGTTCTTCTCACAGGCAACTGGAATAATAAGAAGGATGGTGAAACATCTAAAGTACTTTAACCTTGCAATGGGTGGCATGCTGATAATTCTGGGGATACTGGTCTTTACAAACAATTTGAGCCTCTTGGGAAACTTCCCACTCGCCAGCCAAATCATCAACTTGGAGAGAGGAGTTTGAGCTGAAAAAGGTATGAATCGCGATAACATCAGTGCCCTTCTCACTGGAATAGCTGTCGTAGGCTTGATTGCTGGCT
>JALZOS010000333.1 GCA_030913755.1 Thermoproteota archaeon
CATTAGTATTGAGTCAGCATTGCTTTAATGGTCAACCACAATCAATATGAAAAAAATTAGGAGTGTGGTTATATAGGAGCAAATGAGTATTTCGTATTTCTATTTTCAGCTATTCTTTTTACTTGCAATATATTCAACCCTTCTATATTGCATTAATACTGATGGCATTAGTTAACCTCCATTAAGCGATAAGAAAAGCATAATGCTCTGAGAAAGTGCGTCTGGAAACTGGTACATTAGCCCATGTCCTCCACCTCTAATTTGAATTGACCAGGAGTCCGGTATACGTTCTGTCAGCAATAGAAAGTTAGCAGGAAGTGTTAGACCGTCACTGGTTCCTCCTATGACTAGGGTTGGCTGAGTAATAGAGTGGACACGGCTACAGGTGCCATCCCAGTTCAAAATTGCATTCCATTGTTTCTCTACACTCGAAGCTGGAATTGATTCATTCGATATGGGCAGGTAGTCCGAATAGTTTGGAACTTGTTTAATCCATTCTTTTGAGAACATCATGTATGCAATTCTGTCATGTTGTTCCTTTAAAGTTCCAGTTGTGTCTGTATTCTTTAGTACATCAGGTCCTGGAAATACGGCCTCTTTTCCTCCGCAACTCGTCACATAAAGTATAACCCTATCAACCTTATCTGGGTGGTTGAGAGCTAGTTCTTGAGCAATAAATCCACCCATAGACCAACCTAGAACGCTTGCCTTCTTAAATCCCAATCCATCTATCAGACCGGCGGTATCGTTAGCAAACTGCGATATTGATGAGTTCGTGTTGGTGTCACCAGCCGTCGTCTGTCCCATCCCCCTATTATCAAAAATAACTACAGTGTAAACAGAAGCCAGATTTTGTATAAAGCGCTGGTCCCAAATATCCATTGTTCCCCTAAAGCCCATAATAAGAAATAGAGGATCTCCGTTACCAAACATTCTATATCCGACGTCAATATCATCAACCGTAATCTTCTTAGTCGCTGTTTGATCAAGTTGATTCATTCTTGTCGTGTTCGTTGTGTTTGAGTTACCCTGAGCGGTTACTCAGGGCCCTCCTTGAGAGCAAAATTGATTCTGACGTTACTAGCACTAATTCTACTGTCTAGTAGAGTGTCAACTAGGGCTTGTGTGGGAGCAAAAGACAACTGCAGGTGCAATGTCAAAATTTCTTGATTACATCCATTGAGGATCATCGTTACAACAGAAGTTAGGTAGGCTGTAATTATGTGAAGAAAGTAAATTCGCTCTGCTGCATTTCTAATAGTTAACTGTACGATATATTTTCAGTTAGAGGCTGCGTTTGCAACTTCCTCATCAACTCCATTTCAATCAGAACAGAAGGTGGGATTTAATTTTGCTGTCGTAGGAGATATGGGTTGTAGTCCTATGACAGAGAAAATCATCAACGATATAAATAATAAATCTCCGAAGCTGATACTTGCCTTAGGAGATCTATCGTATCAAAGAAGCAATCCTGATTGCTGGTTTAAACTTATCTCTCCGATTGAAAGTAAGACGAAAATCGTGTTAGGCGATCATGATTATGAGTCCAATTCTCTTTTAAAACAGTACAAGAGTCATTTTAACCTAAGTCAGGAATATTATTCTTTCAATTATGAAAATGGTCACTTCATTGCCTTAGCTACAGAAATACCTTTTGATATAGACTCATCTCAGTATAATCTTGTAAAGAACGATCTTGAAGCGGCTTCAAGAAATCCAGACATTAGATGGATCATAGTGTACTCTTATAGGCCACAATATAGCGCCCCCTCTGAACATCCAGGAAATAGTGATCTGAGAGACCTGTATCATCCTATTTTTCAAAAATACCACGTAGACATTGTATTGCAAGCTCATAACCACAATTATCAAAGAACTTATCCAATTAATTATAATAAAGAGGCATCTTCAAATCCATTTGTAACAGACAATAATGCTAAAAATTATGAAGACCCAGCTGGCCAAGTATACGTTACCATAGGAACAGGAGCGTCAGTGCTACCTAAGTTTAATGGAAAGGCGTCACACGTAGCTGCACGGTATATGGGATTTGGCTTTTTAGATATTTCAATAACCAGTAATGGTCGAAACCTGACTGGCTCTTTTTACAGTAACTCTGATAACTTGGTTAAAGATAGCTTCACATTAATAAAATAAAAGAGAATAAATAGAATAAACGGCTTAATTTCGGTTGTTTACAGGAAAGGATAGATAAGATCTTTTATAAACTTGTGCCAACTCGTCACAACTTGATAAACTCTAAGTATTAGTCAGAGTAGTGGAATAAAGGGTCATCGTCTTTACCTCGATTATTTATTAGAGCAATTGATAGCTGGAACAGAGACAACCTTAATTCGTACTTGCAGATTTATGATGTCAACGTTGTACTACATGGTATACCAGGAGTAGAACCTGGAATAGAGAGTGTTCAAAAATTCTATCAGGGATCTCATGAGGCTTTTCCTGGGGTACAGATTAAGATTGAAGATTTAGTTACCGGGACAGATAAGCTTGCATGCAGATTTACAATAAGTGGAACACACGGAGCTGAGTTTATGGGTATACCTCCTACTAGTAAATCTATGAAATGCACCGGCATTACAAACCTAAAGTTCCATGATGGTAAATGCGTAGAGATGGAATCAAGTTGATCTTCTTGGTATGTTACACCAACTAGGAGCAATTCCTGAAAATGGATCCTCGTTTTAAAGATCAGGTGTGGTAAAAGTTAAAAAATGATTAAACTAGTTTAACTACTGAGAAGACATAGGGAATCTGTGAGGATTAGCACCAACCTTTCTTCGAGAGCTGGTGTTTCTCAACCCTATCATGGGGAATCCGGACACTGATCTAGAACAAGAGATTTTCTTCTAATTAAGGTTAATTAGTACATCTTTTAGTGGATCATCCATGAGTG
>JALZOS010000314.1 GCA_030913755.1 Thermoproteota archaeon
CATACGAATAGTCTCCAAGCGCCAGTACCAGATTCGGATTTAGGCTTTTCGCTTTCTTTATAGTCTCCAGTGTATTTCCAGTGCAACCCCCACTGCAGTAATTCTCAGATCTGATGCTGCGAGAACCTTATGTGATGGACTGATATTGACCATGGATCCGGTCAATAATATAGCAATGGCTAGGAAGCTGTGATAATATCGTAGTCTCACTTATAATTAGTTGCGTCATTTCCATAATAAGACATTTGAATGATTCTTATAATTGATAGTAATCAATCATACGTCAAAGTTTTCTTCCTATTTTTGATAATCGAATGTACTTCAGGAATATTTTAGTAACGATCTTCTGGGATTATCTAATGAATAAAAGATGTTATAGATTAACTAGCATTCTACAGATAGTTTCCAATATCATTGGAGCACGCTGCTATTCTGATGTTATTCGCAGGACATATACAATGTTCGGAATCGTTTTTTCTTACCTTCCAATTGTGAAGCCATCTCAAGACATATTTGATATCACCAAGATAGTCAACTGAGAGTGATTACGTCTGGAAACATATAAGCTGATAATGATATTTCTTCACCGGTAACCAATCCCACTTTAGCCTTTAGCCTTATTCTTTTCATCCCATTTATCATTAATAGTAAGTATTAGTATGTTTCTGAGTCAATCATATACCTAAGAATCTTCATTTTTATTTTACACGAGATTAAATCGATCTATAGTCAATCGTACATTGCTTTACTTCTACGTATTGTAGGCAAAATTTTTAAGCTTATACTATAATGGTTAATGATATGCTCAAAAGTCGAATCGTCTATGTGCATATTATCTCTGCAATGTTATTCTCAGGTCCCTTAGCATCACTAGTTTACGGAATAGAATTTAATGAAAAAGATTATATCATGACCGGTTTTGGAATGAAGAATGGAAATCCGTTCATTACTGTTCAAGGTACTGGAGGTGGGTCTTATGATCCTTCAATGGGGGATGAAGGATATGAAGCATATGTTTTTGACACAGACAAGGGAATTTTCCAAATAACCGTTGCCGAAGGTAGTTCGAATATACCTTATTATTCAGTGGGTCATATCTTGGCCAAGGAAATAAAGTTAAATGAATGTTTACTCAGTGAAGGTACGCATGGAAAACCTCGTTTTGACAATAATACAGTCGAATATATAGACCACAATCAAAACTTCACAAAAGTTAACAAGGCATATGCAATTCAAGTCACATCCGATGATCCTGATGAACGATGCAAAACAGGAGAGCATATAAGCAAAATATTTCCAACTCAAACGAATGTAACAATAACAAACTAAGCGAACGATTACTCCTGTTGTTGAAAATAACACTCTTGTTAGTGGAACTTCTGGTTCAGTTGACATTGATACCTCTAACGGTGAGTATCAATGTAATGGCTCACCGAGGACGGGGAAAGTAAATGCATTTTTTGTCAATGCTTACAATAGACACGGAACAGTAGCTGGACAGTGGACATTTGTAAATGAAAAGAGTAATGGGGATGATACTAATGGTAAAATTACTGGTGGAACTGCGTCAATATCAGCGTATAATTTAACAGGTAAAACTAACACCGATGCTATTTGTCCTACAATATATAATGATATCACTATCAATGGAGAATGTGGAGAAGATAAGATAGTACAAATAAAAACTCCTGATGGTAGACATATAGCTTCTCTTAAAGGTAACGCAAAATGCTCGCCTAACTGAGCTACTATAGAGATGTTCTTCTCCTGTTCAACTCCCCACGCTCTACCACGCTGTTAAGTGGGTAAACGAAACTGTGGAAGACCTAAACCAACTGCTGACTCACATTGAATCCGAGTTTAATGCTGAGTTGGGTCTTTTTCACTCAAGTAGAATATGCAACGGACGGGGCGACTGAAACTTGATCGGGTGGATAAAGTGAATCTATTATTGCTAACTTTCTTACATTTTCAGCTGATGTTTCATTCTTATTACTTAGGAGTAACGCTTAAAGAATTAATTAACTCTAACGTCAACATCTCTTCCTATTGCACGGGTAAACGTTACACCTGTATATGGATAGTGTTCTGGTAGTTCAGGATTTTTGAAATCTAGTATTAGTTTGGTAGCGTCACGAAGTTCTTCGTCTGAAGACATCCCGTTATCAACGAATATAACCTTAGATTCATTCCACTTATTAGGAAGGGAGTCTCTTGGAAAAACATCGAATGACATATCAAAAACATACCTGGGTATCCAAGAATATACTTGACGACCAACAAAAACAGTATTATCATCAATTAACCGTTCTACTACAAACGCTTGGGCCTTGAATTGATATGAATTAACGTTTAATGTAACAAGTAACATCGAGATTACTAATCCAAAACAAATTATAGTTAATATTAAGGCCGGCGAAATCAGTCTTCTCCATAATTGAAACTTGAATACTCGCATTATTAATAGTGCGGCCGCGATACAAAATGCAGGAAATATGGGAATAAGATGGAAATATATAACCCAACCTATAAAATAAGAGAATACTAACAGGGGAATAACCCATATTATGAGCCAATATTCTTTTCTAACAGCAGCATACCCTAGTCCAGCTATACCAATAATCAAGAAGACTGGATCTATCTTGAAAATGCTTCTAAATGAATCTAAAAATAAATCATCTCCCTGTCTGCTCGCCTGGGCAGTTATCCCTTCAATCCACAAGTCAAACTGACCTACAGATAATGCATAAGCAGGCCACAAACACGGAATTATAATGACTGGAACAAGCCATAATGCTAAACTCTTAAGTTTCTTTGAATTCATGTAAACAAGATATCCTACAAGTGGTATCATTGTGAACGCAGGAATCTTGGTGTATATTGCAAGACCCAATAAAACTCCAGAGAGAATAAGATAATGTTTACGTCCTTGACTCATTAATGCTAATAATATTGATGATAGAAGGAATGGTAATAGTATATTATCTAAAAAGATCTGTCTAAGAACTAGAGTAGCTGGCAGAACAGCAAATAAAGACGATGCAACTAATGCAACAGTTCCATCAAAGCGTCGTTTAGTGATATTAAATATTAAATAGGTATCAAGTACTGCTAACAAACCCATTATTAAACGTGGTACTGCATAGACTGAGGATATAGACTGTTCACTAGGTTCTAGATTTAGAGTATTGGGATAGCCAATAGTAGCCAGTGTAGCAGCCAAAAATAATTGACCAAAGTGAGGATGTGTGTATAATTGATTAATTGCAAGTGGCTTATCTTGCTGAGGACCATAACCGGCGAGTACGCGCATTGCCTTTATCATATAAGCAGTCTCATCAGGATGTAAAACAGGGAATCCAGCAGGATTCCACAGATGAATTAAGGCAGCAAGAATGATTGGAACTAGTATGTAATATTTGTCACTTTGCTCCAAGAGACTCATCCCTCAACTACAACAGTCCTATTTTTATGAAAGTTAAATATTTGTTGTTTTTCTTCTTCTGTAAACATTCACTTAAAATCTAATTCATTATACAAACAGGATTCTTAAATATGTCAAGAGAAAGAATACACTACTAGTAGCAGTGCTGCAAACAGATAATGCCAAGAAGGAAGCACGAGTTCCAGTTGGTTCGGTGGTTTCTCTGTGGCGGTACCCCATAAAGTCCATATTTGGACAGGAGCCTGAGTACATTCACATAGAGAACGCGTGTTTCTATGTTCATACTGGAAATGCAGTTCTTTCTCTATCGACTGTTCAAGGTGCATATTGGAGAGGAAAGTTATCTTCTATAGATGGTTTTGTAATAGGAACAATTGGACCTTATCCATCATCGGAGCAAAGTCAGATGAAATAAAACAGGAATTCTAAAATAATATTACATTACATACTTCCAAACTACTAATTGTTTATTAGTTGTAATAAGGAGAGGTTAGATGATTTAATATCCCTCGTCACCATATATTTTTTAAGTGATACATTCAAAACTTACTTCTTTACTTGACAGTCCAGATATTTTAGAAGTTCTGGCAGCGATTTCCGATAAAGATTCATTCAATATTATTAAGACTCTCAAAGCTACGGATAGGCGGTACGATTCTAGTAGCATAATGGAAGAGTTGAAATTATCAAAAAAACAATTGTATGCCAAAATAGCCCATCTTTCGAGTGTAGGTATAGTCAGAAGAAATAATGGGACATACCATCTTACTACATTTGGAAAATTGATTTTAAACTCATTAAGACTTGTAGAAGATAGCATAAAGATTTACTCCAAATTAAAGGCAATAGATGCTATAGGTAACTCCGAAAAGTTAAACAAAGAAGAGATTGTGAAGTTAATTAATGTTCTAATAGATAACGATAGAGTCAGAGAAATAATCAAATTAAATTATTCCCTGTAAGGACTGAATTATTCTTTTTTTCATTGCAGCCTAATACACAACTTAGAGATGCTCATAAAAGTAATGTAGTATGTTGAAGTAAAGTAGTATGTTGATTAATCAGCTTTCACGCTGAGCACTGTACTAATAGGCGGTTTTCCATATTATTAATATGAAT
>JALZOS010000380.1 GCA_030913755.1 Thermoproteota archaeon
AATCAAGGCTCTTATGTCAGGGATCTAGATTCATCTATTCGAACGGACTCGCATTTCTTCCAAGAGTTTTGGAGTTGTAGCATCTTTTGATAACAGTTTAAAGTATTCAATGAACCTCTGGGCCGAGTAAGCATCGTCATACTTTGAGATTGCAATATCACAGATGTTGTATTTCTTAAATATTCACTTGAGGGAATAACGCAATCTGGAATGCTAACTGTGGAATTTGAGTATTTTTCTAGTCGTTGTTCAATAACCTATCTTGACGTCCAATATAGTGATTATGAACTAAGAAAACGTGTTGAGCGCAACCATATATCCTGCGTAATATTGATTCGTACTTAAGGAATAAGCTGTTAAATCAGGAATATAATTAAAATGATAACAGTGTCTAAGTTAAAAAAAGAAAAAATTATCTCGTAAACGGCGCTTGTAGTTGTGCTCCGCCTATTGCTCCTGCAGCATTAGGATCTACGTCTTCAAATGGCTCTTCGGTTACAATGAATTGCGTATATGTGAACGGATTAACCATTTGCTGGTTAAACTGTAATGTGCCATTTTTAGTAAATTCGCCTAGACTGAGCTTATAGTCTGAACCGCCAGCGTCTACAAACCATCCTTCGTATACTTTTCCCGTACTCGGACCTGAAGTCATATTAGCTACAACATTAACTACATGCCCTTCGGGAGTGATGCTAATTGTTCCTACTCTCTCGCCACCGTATGGATTATTGTTTGCAGGTGCAGTTACATCAATGTTTATTTGCTGTGCTTGAGCCATTTGCATCACCCCAGCGATAGCAAAGGACAGAGCAACTATCGAGACTATCATCCCCGCTGTTCTGGTGCTGCTGGATAATCTTGCATTAGAATTTGTCATTACTATACTAGGTCATAAGTCGTATTAATGTAATGTAACCGATTCTAGGTACGTTACACATCAGTTTATCCATTAAAGGCAGCGTTTTTGGTTATTTGCAAAATTAACTGGTGGGCAAATTGAGAATGACCTAGAATACAGTTGGCGACGTAGTGTTATGATATATGACGTTTATTGACCAGAATGAGAAGAATTCCTCAAAGATAATCAGGTTAATCTGAGCTATTTACATCATTGTTTCTTATCACCGGTAAATTCATTTGAACACTTTACTACTGAAGAGATAGGGCTAAATAGGATGGTGTATACTATAATGTAATGACAAATGAATTCGAAGTAAAAGCAAAAGTGGGTACTAAGAGCGATACTGAACAAGATTTAGAGAATGCAGGAGATAAGATTAAAGCTGGTGCAAAAGCAGTAGCTAACAAGATTAAAAATACAAATAGAGATCTCGGAACAGATTACGAGACAGAAAAGCTTAAAGAAAAGACAGATTAGAGGAAAACCCTAACCTCTATATAAGTGACGTGGGATGTTCGGGTTTCGGCTCCGTTCACCGAAACAATACTGAAAAGGGAAAGCCAAACACGGAGCTGGCTTGCTCCCTTTCTTTATGTAGTGATAACGTTGATATTGATATTTTGCTCTAGACCGTTAGAACCTGTTCATCATACTTGTTTTTTCTTAAGAGCTTGGACATCTCTACTGATTACTTCGTCTAGTCCCTCATTTCTGTTATCCATTTAATCCAAGTATATTGATTAGCAATACAGTCCTAGCCTGTGGCGAAGAGCCTCCAGGAGAAATAGAATAAGGTCTGTTTGCTTCTTTAAAACATAAAAATATAGGACCGTAATTATTCGAATTCTTACTATAAAAGATTATTTTGTTATGCTTCGAGTATACAACGAGTTCCTCTTTTGTTGACTATCATTTTTGTATCGAGTATTTCAAAAAATCTATTGTGTTTTTAAAGACAACAGTAGTAACTATTTTAATTGTTATCTTTATTTTTATCTTCGTAATAGATGTCAAGGATAGAGAAGGAGCATCATAATAATAATAAACCGATAAAAGGCTCACTAACAATTGTAGGGACCGGCATTCAGGCTGTCAGAGATATAACGTTAGAGACACGTCAGTCAATTAAGTATTCCGAAAAGGTATTGTATCTTGTAGGTGATACAATCACTGGAATTTGGGTCAAAAAGTTGCGACCAGATGCTCAATCGTTAACGGATTACTATGTAGAAGGCAGGCGTCGCAGTCA
>JALZOS010000381.1 GCA_030913755.1 Thermoproteota archaeon
CGATCGCTGTAAACAATCATAATGATTTATCATCACGAATTGCATCAAATATCTCCACTACTGATACCAAGATGTCCTTTGATTGGTCGAAGAAAGTAGTTATGGATTGTCTCTCATTTACGCTATATTTTACCAAGAACGGATATAGTCTTCAGAATTTCAACCATTATCAATTATTACTGACATACAGACCTCAAGCAATCAGTATCCGTTCATGACCCATTAACTACGAACAGGAACAGAAGCATAAGTTATGTTTTTCAGAATGATTTTAGAAGGGAATGGAGACGAAGGATAGTATACAAAATACACATTTGCTCCTATCTGACATTCTTCCTAATTTTTTTCATGATGATTGTGGTTGAATCATTAAAGCAACGCTGATCCATTACTAAGGTGACGAATAATGAATTACAAGAAAATTGAGATCCATGACTTCAACTGTCGTTTGTGCGGCATAAGATGGTTAAGCTATACCAAAAATAATGTTCCGTGCAGTAGTTCACTCCTTGAGGATGGAGTACATAATTTTGATTTTAAAAAACCAATCAAGATAGATATATCGGAAAAGCAATTCAGTAAGCCAGAAGTACAGGAAGGCAAAATCACTTTTCAATGAATGACGTGAGCTATTTCCTTCATGAAACATTTTTTTGAACCTTGTAATTGCTGATAATTTGTTGACTTGTGCGTAAAACTAGTTTCGCAAGTGTTATTTTCCTTTTCTTACAGTTAGATCCATACTCGTGCCCCCAAATCGCTACTCAAATAAGGATCGTAGAGGTTATCATCATAAGAGATGTGCCGACATGCTTGAGAAGTTGCACGTCTTTTAACTCCTCGTGATTGGGCGGCAATCTCAATCTACTAACTTGGCACGTCTATCACGCTATCTTTCAAATGGATCTTCCGATATTGGTTGTAATTTTTCCACTGGTCTTGAGGTCTTTTAATGTCAACTATTACTCTTGAAATAGCGGCAGGAGGTTAAAGTATTTTGCCTAATTCAGCCTGAAGGGTGGTAGTCTGAATATCCTTGACAATCCTTGGCTACAGCATCAATAATAACCGGGAATTTGAATTTTTCTACATAAATAATAGATTCTCTTAAGGGCCATTTATATAATTATAAGCGCTCTCACCCGAATTAGATTGGTTTTTAGTTTTTTTCTCATATTTAAGCCCTGATAAAACCTAATATATCCACGTGTGATATGAGATCTAACCAGAAAAGAATTGAGCGTCCCTTGGACATCCCTCAAGAAAAGGAAGCAAAGTGAAATTTACGATGAACTAACCTTACAGAGTTTTATGAGATATTATGGTTTTCAAACCAGAGGTGAATTGATTAAATTTTTAAAAAACACATGTCCGGAACTCGGATAAATAATTTAAAAATAATTCTAGTTTCATTTTTCTTAAGATTTTTTGAAAATTGCTATAAGATGTACACGCCAGTGTGGAAAAAAGAATTCTGTGGTCATAGTATCTGACGAACAGGAACTTTAACGTATAACCATGGACTTGAATTCAGTTTTCTTTCAAGAAGTTTTAATTCGCTACATTATCCCTGAAGTTAAGTCTTCTTTTAGTTGACTTCCAAGTAAAAATTTTGATACTTTTCTCAGAAGAGCTTCAAAATAAGCATAGTAATGAGGTCAACGTACACTAACAGTTGGAATCATCACTTGATTTAGCAGTGTTATCTTCTGTTTGCCACGCCCGCTTCGGGACTTCGTTCTCAACCTATACCCACAACAGGGACACCAGATTCCATCCCATTTTATGAAAATTTCACACATCTGACAGCGCTTCTGACCATTAGCATACCGCACATTGTTCGATAATTTGGTAGCTTTGTGACGGATGCATATTCCCCTACATGTCATATAATATCACGTAATAGTACAAGTGACAACATACCATAAAACAATAATATTATTCAGATCTGCGACATCTATTTCTATAATGTAGATGTTGTATAATCATATCACAAAACGTAGAAGAGCATGGCGGAAAGACGTGGGAAGAGAATAATAGACGTCTAGAACGTGCGATTTTCAGTTATGACGACTACACTTCAATTCTCATAAACCGAGAGGGATTTCTAATCCCGTGATTCCTTGACGAATCTTCCTATCTTCATCTGGGATGTCACTTTGTTGGCAATACTGCAGTTTTCTCCCCCATTTTCTAAAACTATATGAAACGCTCCAGCGGTTTTAGGTGAGTTGCTATGCCCTTCGAAATACCATGAATAAACCTTGTTAGTATGGATAAATACGATGTTGTATATTGTAAAGTAATGACTGATGAATTCGAAGTAAAATCAAAAACGAAAGTAGATACTAAGGGCGATACTGAAAAGGATCTAGAGGATGCAGGAGACAAGATTAAGGCTGGGGCAAAAGCAGTAGCCAATAAAATAAAAGATACAGATCGAGACCTCGGAACAGAATACAATAAAGAAAAAATAAAAGAAAAAGCAGATTAGTATCTCTTTTTTTTCTAGAGCAGGAAATTCTAGAAAATCAAGTACAGTTAAAATGGTTCTGATAGTTACGAGGTTTAGAAAAATGGATTTTTGATGTATTCATTTTATTGTTCATCAGTGTTAAGGACCAATACGTATAGGTTTTGTGCAGCAAAATAGACTAAAAATAGTGTGATATCTACAATAATGTGCCGAACGAAATGTTTGGTAACATAGGCGAGGATGTCGAGAAGGACAGAACAGAAAATAGAATATTTTATTTGGTAGCCAAACGACTCGAGAAATTATCCCCCTTCTAAACATGTTATATAACCCGCAAGTCTATCCGGATTGCAATTGTCTTCTAAAGCAATTAATTGTTTGATTTCAATGCCAAAATCTTAAAACTATGTGATATCATCAATCCCGTGGTACGAGACGAAAACAGTACATTATCGAGGCCTAAGCTTGTAGCCATATTGGTAGTCTTGATTGTTATTATGGTCGTATCTTATTCTTTGATGAATTATTCAAATGTAAAGTCAAACGTCAGACTCTTCTTGAACTGGACGACAAATGTTACATCAGCCTCCGCTTTAGTTATGTCGGCTCTTGCAACATTCCAGGCTTTTGAGATTAACAAAATTCGTAAGAAGAGCGTTAACAAAAATAATGATAATAACGAGCCGAAATATCAGTTGTACACATTAACTTGGTTTACAATGGGATTAATATTATGGTTCATCGCGGAATTAAGCTGGACATACTACGAACTCGGACTGGGTATTGAAAATCCCTATCCTTCTCCCGCGGATGCTATTTGGCTCGCAGGTTATCCATTCATTATTTATTTTCTATTTGGAATAAGCAAGGTTTTGTCAAGACAAAAATCTACTTATGATCGTGAACCTCTCATTTTAATATCAGTTGCCACTGCTTTAACACTCGCCTACGTATTTACACTTACATTTGGGATCGCAAGTATCATATCTAATGAACAGAATATGATGGGTTGGATCATTACCATTATTTACCCTATACTTGATGGCATTGCGTTTGTTCCTTCTCTTCTGATAATCATGAAATTACGAAACAAGAAACAAATGGAGTCTATTACGCCTTGGATGTTACTGGCTGCATCAATACTCCTAGTTACTGTCGCAGACATAGGGTTTGGATATAGTGAAGTTTTAGGAAAAACAGTAGAACAAGGAAGAGTAGGAATTTGGGACGCCATATATAGTGCAGGGTATATTGTCATGGCTGTATCTATGTACTGGCGATATCGGATTTTATCGACCCAAAAGATACAACTTGTGAAAACACTAAAGTGACAGTCACAGATGCTATCAAGTTTGTGCAACAGAAGAAAGAAGAATCATCGAAAGTAATCCCAAAACATGTCTTTTAAACCTTAAGTGAGCGCAAATTATAACATTAAGATTCGGCATTATAGTATTACGGTATTTCAAATTCTTGCAATCTGGGGATGTCTGCCTGAAATAACAAAGGATTGTATTGATATGACAAACGCATCGAGTACATATCTCAGTATTGCTATTGGAGTAGTCGTCGGCATAGTAATAAGTTGGTGGATCTACCACTGGCAGAAGAAGACTTCGGCAAAACAGGATGAGAGTATAAAACCCATCAAAGAATTGGAGAGTCATGAAAGAATGTTGAAGTCAAGCTATTCCGAATAAGTTGTCTGAGCATCTGTTATAAACTATATAGCACATTATATGATAGATGGTTCGCAATAAGGGAAAATCAAAGGCCCAGGTCGATAAATTATCATTTGATTCAAATTTGGGAAAGCGATCAGATCCAAATAGGACACAAAGTAACAATGTCCAGATGGATCACAATGACAAATTCCTTATTTGTGACGACTGCAATCATCATTGTCTCACATATGAACCCTCTAGAGACGGATTCTGCAACTGTGGTTGTCATTAGTTTATATAATTTTACATGATTTTATCCCTCTAAAC
>JALZOS010000395.1 GCA_030913755.1 Thermoproteota archaeon
CTGCTCTTGTTCATGACGTTCGTAGGAGCATGATTTTGGCGTATCTTCCTCTTCTCGCTGCTCTTCCTCATCCTCTGCAGGAGCGAATCTGTACGACCGTTTTGCTTGCTCTTGTCGTCGGGGTCGGTAAACGCATGCACGTGTGACTCTTGCTCTGACCGAATGTCGCGTGTAATTTTCTCCTTGACGAAGATAGTTGTCCGAATTTTCGGCCTTAGGCGCATCCTTTGCAAAAATCTCATCTCGCGGTCCAGCACTAAACGCATGTTCGCCTTTTAGATTCATTCGGGCCTCCTCCATTATCTCATCGTAATCTGGCGTACTCACTTCTTCGTTCCTGATGTCATTTGCACCTTTCTTTACTTCTTCCTCGTACTCATTTTCGTCATCCACTGGCGCATCAAGAATAGCCGGATCGAAATCTGTGAGCTGAATGCCCATCTCGCGCTGTAACTTCCTGATTTGGTATGCATACTTTGACATCCCCGACCAGTCTCCGTTGCAGTGTGAAATATTGAAACCCAACCAGCTCTTGCGAAGGGCGGCCCATGACTTTGCAATCGTATATCCGCAAGGCAAAATGGTATCTTTCCTTTCGTCAGCAGTCATATCGATTTCGTCTGGGATGTAGCGGGAAATGGCTCTCATATTATGCATACCCCATCGAGAGCGTGATCCGACAGCTCTCCTTCCAGGCCTATAGAAGCCCCAACCTCTCAGCCTCGTAATGTTCATAACTTAAACTCCCACTTTTAATTTGAATTTCAATTGCTGCACTCTCTCGGACGTTACTCGTCTTATAGATTTTCACGCAATTTAAAAGTTTCGATAAGACGAAGTTCGCATCATGATGCTCGCAACTGCTTTTTTTACTCCTTGCTTTGTATCACAATCTTATAGTTCCCTGTCGATAGCGGCCTAGCGAACAGTTATTTGTATACTTGTGGCTATGATTAGATAACAAATGCATTGATGTCTTTATTTTGTGCCACATATGTTAGCAAGGACGAACGGCTCGAATAAGCCGGTTAAAACAATGTAATTAAGTCTATACATATACAAGTCCAACCCAGTGGGCTTCGATTGCTCTATCTACACCTTGTTAACCTGCAGGTTGCAGACCTAATAGATTTAACGATGGGCCAGGAGAAAAGGATAGTTTGACCACTGCCTTCGATCAGCATTTGCTCAATAAGGCTTAAACAATATTAGATTCATTACTATAAGACAATCTCCCCCACATTTCACCAAGTTTCGGAAATTCAATTAGTAAGTCTAAATGTAATGATAATGTGTTTTAATATCATAAGCTTAGCAAGGCCAAATGAATGATCAATAACAAAAAAATAATCGTGGCAGCATCTCCATTAGCGGTGGGAATTCTGCTCATTGCCAGCGCATTTTATCCGACCATCGTTGAGACGGTGAGAGCCGAAACAGGCAATGCGAATGATGTGTTCAAAGTAATACTTACAATTATTGGAGCTAATAAAGCTGATACGGGAGATGTAGTTGCTCTCGTTACGGTAAATGACCATTCACGCGTTAGATCCTTTAACGTTCTCGGTAATGCTGTGGCGGATGATTTACTATCTGAGGGCGACACTAGCAATAGCTCTTCTGGCCCAACTGATCAAGGTAGGCTAATTGAATATGTGGCAACATTTCCCAATGTAACCGTTAGTACTGGAGATGGATACAAGGCATGTGTCCTACCTCTCAAGACTCTGAAGATAATTTGTATAGAAGGGAACAATTCTCCTGCAAAGCGACCTGAATTTGTAGATTTATCTCTTGATTCAACAGGATCAAGTACGAGCCAAAGCAGTTCTGATAGTTTTACAACCAATCAGAGTGCTATGATTTCTTCTTCTTCAGACGAAACAAATAACAATCCTGATAATGAGAAACATAAAAAGAAAAACGACGACAAGCAAACCGAATCGGCTAATAGCGAGAACGATGGAACTGCACCTTTCATTCCTCAATGATCGGAATTGATTCGCGCTTCTACTACTAATTACTACCCAGAATAGCGTTTTTCATTCATAATATGCTTACAGGTTTTATTAGAAATTCGACAATTATTTCGTTCCTCTTCAATTAGTCAATTAATTCAGGATTAACTCTGAGCCTGCGAACTGAAATTACGCTACATTATATACAGCGTTGCTGTATATTACCTTGAGTTATTTGGAACAAAATAGTTTTCCCTTGAGAGAATGGCATGTTAAACATATGGAACAAACTCTTGTCAAATTTGTCACAGGTCTGTCTGAAGATGCATCACGGTGGCAAAGAAGACTGAACAAGAAGTATGGTAGAATTGGTAGAGTATCGAAAAGAATAGAATATGATATAAAGCACGGTGTCACGAATAGACAAGTCTGTTCATTTTTGCAATTAATAAGAACCGAGCCCTCTTTCTCGGAGGTTAGAACTCGTGATGGTTCTATGGAAAGGTTGGATGAAATACAAGCATATTTCAAGGAACCGTCAGAATACCGTCAGTATGATGCGACGTAGAAACGTTCACGTTCTCTTACACGAGAGCATTAATATTTCTGCCTTGTGCGAGGTGGACGCCGGCAAATTGAATATTTTCACATGAGTTCATAGGGGATTTTTTTGCAAGTAAATGCCACTGCATTTCTATACCTCTATAAGAATGGCTTTCGTAAAAGGCCAAGTGGAAATTGTGAAAAAGAGAGTTTAATCTGCCGGCGACTTTCCTTCTGTTCCAAATTAGTGTACGCAGTATGACAATATGCTGATTTTTGCGCCATCCGAATTAGAAATTATTTCCCTAATTCCGTTGCTAATGAATTCATTTGATTTAATTGAAATGTCCTCTCCTTCTGCAGACGTTATGTAATTATTTGGTTCAATTCCAACGCCTCCTGCAACAGTCTTCGATTATGGATAGACATCCTTGAGGGTTAGGTTATCCGCTATTTTTTGAAGTTCATTTTTGGGAATATTAGCGGTTACTACGCTTGCATCAATGTTGGGAAAATATATCACTTTTTGCTGTGATGTTACCATTAGCGGGTGTTTATGTTTAAAATACTCGATGTCAGAGTCTTTGTCACTGAAGATGATATGTATAATTGCATCTTTTGGTTCGACCTTGCTCAATTGTAGTCTTAAGGTCTCGATATCCTTTCGTGCAGCAAAATTCACATACTGCTTATGGGCCTCGCCGAGTAATTCATAACACTTGCCATCGATGGTAACATTCTCATGTTTTTCAGGACAGAAGTTATAAGCAAGAAGAAAGCTAATTACTCCACCAATTGCGAGTATCGCAATGGCAGGTATCGCAAGTCTACTATAGGTTATCATGGCTAGAGCCCAATAGGTACTATAGTGTATCTTGATAGTAATAGCCTTTTAATTATTATGATTTCCTTATTGGCAACACACAATGGTAACAGTTAGTTTTCAACACGACTGTTGAGCAATCGGAATTTCAAAGTAATCGAAAGACCCGCCTTAGTTTGAGCGGGTATACGCCTTGTAGTGCATGCTATTCAATCTATAGCCTGCCCCAATAATGTGCATAATAATAACTGAATACTTGTTTACCGTTCTAGGAATGAAGACAATTTCATATCACGTTGACCTAAGTATTTTTGAGCATGCTTCAATACTTGTTTCTCTTCCTTTGATAATATGTCACCAATCATTTCCTTAAATTGTAGAGCATTAACAACAGCTTTCCCACCATAGTGGTTGTTAAAGTATCCTCTGAGAATTACAGTTTCTAATTGTATTTTCTTGACTTTTTCAACCCACGGTTGCAATTCCTCTTTAGAGTAAAGATAATTGTATCTGTGATGGACATTTCTCCCATGCCACCTAATAAAAGAGTGGTTAGCGGTAACAATAACTTCCGATAGGAATTGCAACCTGTCTTGCGAAGGAGAATCTGTCATCACTGCGGCGATATTATAGTGCTTGAGCATATTCCAAGGTCCTTCAGTTTCCCACGAAGGGTGACGGAACTCTACAGCATAATCATAACCAGTAGGTAGTCTATCTAGAAATTCCTCTGTATCCTTAAAGTCCTTAACTGTGAAGCTTGGAGGGAGCTGAATGAGTATCGCACCCAATTTATTCGCCGATTTTAACGGAGAAATCTTTTCCAGAAACTCCTCAAGGGCAGAAATGGCTCCTGACATTACATTCAATCTTTTGACATGTGTTACCGTTTCCGGTACCTTTAGCGAGAACTGAAAGTTATCAGGTGTTGTTCTTGCCATCCCGACAAAAGTTGCTTTAGTCATCTGAGTGTAGAACTTTTCATAAAATGTGGAATCCATTTCAGCAGTATTAAAGATCTGTGAATAATATGCTAGCCTTTTTGTTTCGGTGGATGGATAAAAAACCTTGGTCCATCCTCCTTTTTCAGGCTGGTCAGGATAACTCCAACCAGAACACCCTATAAGAACTTGACCCATGTCGTTCATATATGGGATATTAATCGCATTAAATATATCGCATTATCGTGGGGTTATTGCAGCTCCTGTATTGTCTCGTTTGGATTTAGCCCGCTGATCTAATAGTTAAAATGTATTGGAACCAGCCTGTGTCCGTTCCATCATAATTGCCCTTAATTCCTCTAGTATCAATAAGACACAAGTTGAGGCCCTCAGGCAAAAATTGAAGTTGTTTTTTGAATGATGCTAATCCCGCGTCAACGATAAGAAGATTTTTGGATTTAACAAAAAGTTAAATGGGTTTAACAAAAAGCTCGAGTCTCATTGGATTCTTAATAAGCCTAGGCAGGAAGTTCCTTAAACAGAAAAGTTGAGCCATATCGGTTTGACGACTAAGAACGGTAGACAAATGTCTTAATACGAAATGGGAGTAGACAAAGCTAAAAATATGCCCTAATTATCTCCGATATTAAAAAGTGCAGTCTTTATCAAGTTTAGTGCCACGTTCAACCTTCATCTATCTGATTTCCTTCCTTGCTATTCTAGTTTCCGTTGTTGTTTGTTCTGGCTGTGTTTCTTCAGTTTATGCCAAGAAGCTTAAATCGTATGATGATATTAATATAATTGACCCGGGCTTAACATTTCAAGTTATAGCCTCTGGATTTGAATTTCCTACGGGAATGGCATTCGTGGAACCTAACAATATCCTAGTTATAGAAAAGAACAAGGGAAAGGTAATACAGATTAAAAATGGCACTGAAATGAAGGAACCATTGCTTGATGTTAATATTGCAAATATGAGTGAAAGAGGTCTGCTGGGGATAGCTATTTCACACAACGATGACAATATTACTGCTCCTGCTTACGTATTTTTATACTACACCGAGACTGAGAGTAAAGATGGTGTAAAGATATTGGGTAATCGACTATACAGGTATGAATTGGTTAATAACACATTAATTAATCCAAAATTACTTTTGGACCTACCATATTTACCGGGACCTTCACACGACGGCGGCGTGGTGAAGATAGGTCCTGACAAGAAGAGTGTATATCTAGTGATTGGTAACCTTAATTTTATACAAAATCAGACATACATGACCAAGGCTCAAAACGTCAGGGACGGACCACCACCTGATGGAAGAGGCGGCATACTAAGAGTTACATTTGATGGTGAAGTTGTAGGGGGTAAGGGAATATTGGGAGATTCTGAGCCGCTAAACAAATACTATGCTTATGGGCTGAGAAATAGTTTTGGAATTGGTTTCGATCCAGTGACAGGTAATTTATGGGACACAGAAAATGGACAGAGCATGAATGATGAAATTAATCTTGTGAAACCAGGCTTTAACAGCGGATGGAGAATTATTCAGGGTCCATCCTTTCTCCAAAAAAACTTTGACAAGAAGGCTTTGGAAGATTTTGATGGAAAAGGAGTCTATAGGGATCCAGAATTTGATTGGCTTCAAACCATAGCTCCTACTTCAGTTCTGTTCTTTAATTCTGATATGATGGGTGATAAGTATGAAAATGATCTATTTGTAGCAAGTGTGAAGAATGGCACAATTTATCACTTTGATTTGAATGAGGCTAGAACACACTTGGACCTTGATGGTCCACTTGCGGACAAAGTAGCAGATAATTCTAATGAATTACAAGATGTTGTATTTGCAAAGGGATTAGGGATAATTACTGATTTAGTAGTGGGACCAGATGGCTATCTCTATGTATTAGCAGACCACCATAGGGATGGAACAATATATAGAATAAATCAAATTGTCAATTCTACTAATGCCAATAAATGATTTAAGGTTATACGAAGTAAATGATAATGAAGAAATCTCAAAAATTGGTGATTCTTGTATCAATCTTTATGATATCGATTCTATCTTTCATACCTTCTTGGCATTATATTACTCCACTATTCGCTAGAGCAAAGGTCTCTCCTGAGGGGCCAGCCATCAATGATACGCACTTGACAACTCAATTAATAGCGAGTGGCCTTAAAGCGCCAAGTGCCATGACATTCATTGGTCAAGATGATATACTGGTTACAGAAAAGAATACAGGAAATGTTGTGAGAATAGTGAATGGGGTAATTTCACAACAGCCCTTACTTCATGTCGAGGTTGCAAAAAAAGATGAGAGAGGCCTACTAGGAATAGCTATTTCAAGAAATACCGAAACTGGAAAAAGATATGTCTTCTTATACTATACAGAAGCTCAACGAAATGATGTACAAGGCGTCACTCCAGATCCTCTTGGTAATCGTGTCTACAGATATGAACTTGTAAATGACAAACTAGTAAATCCAAAATTATTGTTAGACCTGCCCGCGTTACCTGGCCCGAGACATAATGCTGGTAAAATGGCTATAGGTCCTGACAATAATCTCTATGTTTCAATTGGTGATGTTGATGCTTCCTTTCTAGATATTGATACTGAAACTAAGGCACAAAATAATGAAGACGGTCCTGCACCGGATGGAAGGGCCGGAATACTTAGGATAACTGAAGATGGCAAACCTGTTGGTAATGGGATACTGGGAAATACTCCAATCCTAAATCTATACTACGCATATGGGATAAAAAATAGTTTTGGATTTGACTTTGATCCTGTAACGGGAAAAATGTGGGATACTGAAAATGGTCCTACTTTTGGTGATGAGATAAACCTGGTAGAACCAGGTTTCAATAGCGGTTGGCTAAAGGTTCAAGGAATATGGAAGACAGACATCGACCCTGCAGAAAAACTCGAAAGAGGTGAAATTGCAACAAATGAATCCCTGGATCTAGTTGATTTTGGAGGTAAAGGTAAGTATAGTCCTCCAGAATTTACTTGGAGCAATACTGTAGCACCGACTGCTCTAAGATTTTTCTCTTCAGACAAATTTGGAGAAAAATACAATAACAACATATTTGTTGGAGATATAAAATATGGTAATATTTATCACTTTAAACTAAACAAAGACAGAACAGGTTTTATTGTTAATGGATCCCTTGCAGATAAAGTTGCAAGCGGCGAGGATGGAACAGAGCAAATAGAATTTGCTCATGGATTTGGTGGTATCGCTGACTTGGAATTAGGACCAGATGGATATCTATATGTTCTTGTCTTTGACAATGAAAATGGTAGTATATTTAAAATATCTCCTGTAAGTTCTTCATAATTGAACCAAGTTGAATTGTTTGATCATAGGATTACATCACTGAATAATAAACCAACTAACGAACAACCTCAGCCATTAAATTTTTAATTGATATTGATTTTTGTGATATTATATTTAGTATAACTGCATTTTACCATTACATAAAAGGGTAAATCTAGATCAAATGAATATTTTTTATTTCTGTCTCAGTACTGACAAAATTAGGATTAGATATCTGTAACTAGCTGCGTTCGTATAAGTTACTATACCAGCCACGGTCAATATAAGTGCCAACATCGCAGTCAAGAAGAATTTCAGTCAAATTACGTCCATTGCTTCATCTACAGTTGTATAAGGGGACTGCATATAATAAATTGATATCCCATTATACTAATAAGTGAGTTCCAACTCATCAGGAAAGCAATAACAATGATAATTGCCAAAGAACCTCCTATCTCAGTGACACTTGTTATGTTGCTTGCTATATCCCTATTGAATGAGTATAATCTAGATGATGCAAGTGCTAGACCAAAAGTTTCTCCTCAAGGACCGACTATAAATGATTCTGCTCTAAAAGCTGAACTAGTTTCCCAAGGCCTGAAGGCTCCAACTTCGATGTTATTCTTGGGACCAAACGACATTCTTGTTACGGAAAAGAATTCTGGCCTGATTCAAAGAATTGTCAACGGGACAACATCAAACGAGCCGTTAGCTCATGTTAACGTGTCCAAAGCGGATGAGAGAGGATTGCTGGGTATGGCCTTGTCAAGCACTAAAACAAATGGTCCAGTTTATGTTTTCTTGTATTATACAAAGTCGCAAACTGAAGTCAATAATGTATACAGATATGAATTAGTTAACGACAAGTTAACAAATCCTAAACTTCTTCTTGACTTGCCAGCGTTACCTGGACCGCAACACAACGGAGGAAAAATAACAATCGGCCCCGATAAGAGTCTCTATATTGCAATAGGTGATGTCGGGGGGTCATTCGTAGAAAAAGATAGCGAAACGAAAGCTCAAAATTATGTGAATGGTTCAGAACCTGACGGAAGGGCTGCTATCATTAGGATTACCCAAGATGGTAAACCTATCGGTAATGGAATAATCGGTAGTGTTCCCATATCAAATTTGTATTATGCATATGGAATAAAAAATATTTTTGGATTGGACTTTGATCCTGTAACGGGAAAGCTTTGGAATACTGAAAACGGTCCTACTTTTGGTGATGAGATAAACCTAGTAGAACCAGGTTTCAATAGCGGCTGGGCCAAGGTTCAAGGCGTTTGGTTTGTGCAATCGCAGGAAGGAGAAAAAACAGAGCCTGGAAAGGGTGAAAGAGCACCTGAAAATCCTCAGGGTCTTGTCGGTTTTGGAGGCAAGGGGAAATACAGTCCGCCAGAATTCACGTGGGACCGTTCTGTGGCTCCAACTGCTCTCAAGTTTCTCAGTTCAAGTAAGCTCGGAGCTCAATACGCAAATGACATGTTTGTGGGCGATGCAAAGTTTGGAAATATATATCACTTTGTCCTAAATAAGAATAGGACAGGATTAAGTTTGGAGGGTCCTCTCGCGGACAAGGTCGCTGATAAAATTGAGGAACTTGGAAACACTATTTTTGGCAAAGGGTTTGGAGTAATAACTGATTTGCAAGTTGGACCTGATGGCTATTTGTATGTCCTTGTCTATGACAAAGATGATGGAAGGGTATACAGAATATTACCAGTATGAAGCACTGAATTTGGATTTAAAATCTATCTTATAAGTTAATTGCGGCAAATCATCAAAGGGTTCCATTTAGCGCGCTTTGTTTGCATGAACTCAATAGTGAAGGTGGAAAGAAAATGTATATTCAAGGAGCTTGACAGATTTCCAACAGAATCGGGAATCAATTCATCTAAATAATATTATCATGAATTATTTGGTTATCTGGTTATGTTATATCCGTAGACTATTTGTAAATGCAGTCA
>JALZOS010000396.1 GCA_030913755.1 Thermoproteota archaeon
CTTTAGAAATAATTCAGCTGCTTCCTCAGGGGTTGCCTCAGAAACAATCGTAACTGGCGAAGATGTCATTATCTCTGAAACTCGGAATGTACTACAATTCAATTGTTCTAGGGAACATGCTTTCCTAACTATATCTCTCTCTGTCACAAGCCCTATTGGTATATTGTTCATGTCGACTACAACCAGGGAACTCACGTTCTTGTCTGTCATCTTCCTCACGGCCTGTTGAAGAGAATCAGTCATTGAAGCATATTCCAAATTTCGGCTCATGAATTCTTCAATTATCATAATTCAGACATCACCTAAAATACAAGTTCATGAAGAATATAATAATTGTAGCTTAAACCGATGAGACGAAATAGCCACAAAAATCTAAGGAAAAAATGATTTCACAAGAGTGCACTGCATACAATCTGGTTAATTATTATTATGTCTAATAAATCAGTATATGTTAATTTCTCATTGCCAGGTGAGGTTTCAGCGTAACATTGGATACAGTCGCGGAAAATAGATATCGGTGTTATTGGTGCGGAGGAATAATTCATTTCGAACCAGATAGGTCACGTTCCAAAGGACATCAGATACCATTCGATGAAGATAGTTCCATACACCATTGTCTTAATCGACGAGGACCAAAATATTACCACCGAGCCCAGTGACCATGGCTTGCATAAACAAACCTAATTTCTAAACAGTATTATGGTATTCCTTAAGAACTCTGCCTTCTAGACATATATCTGAGGGCGTTGTTGGATATATCCTATATGAGTGAGTATACTAAACCCTGTATTTACTGCAAGGGGGAGATAAGAATGTCCAATAAGAACGAGGGGAAGTGGCTGCCGTATAATTTGGATGGTAGCGCTCATGATTGTAAGCCCTCCGACCAGAAATCAACGGATGCCCAGAATCATAACACCGGCGGCAATTCGAATCGAGAGAAAAAAACCCTTACTGTTGAGGAAAGGCTTGCAAGACTGGAAGAGACAGTATTTGGCGATACTGAATAAGAGAAATCAAGTCAACATTCCATGAACAGTAAGTCTCTTGTTCATCAAAGTAGACGCAACCGTAAATTGAATAACCATACGATGTAGACAATGCATGCTTCTAAGCGAAGCTCGGACAATGTTAGTACTTTCATACGGTTTCGGACTATTGGAAGTTCCCTTGAGTTTGAATGTGTGCTAACTGACCTGCATAATTATTCAAAGACCTACTTCTAACACCACCCTCAATCTTTCTTACTTTTTCCAATTGCTTCCAAAATATCTCTGTCTGAAATGATACCTACCAACTTATCGTTATTATCATGCTTACCGCTGACGGGAAAGAAAGGTCTCACCATGAGAAAATTCTCAAAAGGAGCAAATGAGGTAAATTAATATTTTATTAATCTCTTAAGTGATGATAGGTGGTTAAGCATGTCCGCATATCAACAAGGTAGAGTTCCAATTCTTCTTCTAAAAGAAGGTGCAACTGAAACAAAAGGTAAAGATGCACGAAAGAATAGCATCACAGCTGCAAAATTAATTGCACAAGTTATTCGTTCGAGCTTAGGTCCAAGAGGTATGGACAAGATGCTGGTGGGTTCTACCGGTGATATAACAATCACTAATGACGGTGCTACTATCCTGAAGGAAATAGATGTTGAGCATCCCGTAGCCAAGATGATGGTGGAGGTCGCAAAGGCTGTAGATAATGAAGCAGGAGATGGGACCAAATCCGTAGTTGTGCTTGCGGGCTCTTTGATTGAAAATGCTGAGGAACTTTTCAATAAAGATGTTCATCCTACAATAGTTGTAGAAGGTTACAGAGAAGCTTCAAAGAAGGCTATCGAATTTCTTAAAAAAATATCCATTGAGATAGACCCCCACGATAAGGCATTTCTAAACAAAATTGCCCTGACATTGATGGCGTCCAAATTGGTGACTACAAATTCTCAGGTATTATCTGATATTGTGATTGATGCGGCTTTGAACGTGGCCGAAGAATTAGAGGAAAATAAATTCAAAATTGATTTAGATAACATTAAGGTTGAGAAGAAAGTTGGTGCCTCTCTTCATGATAGTCAGCTTATACAGGGCATAGTGATGGACAAGGAGATTGTACACGCCGGAATGCCGAAGAAAATTCAAGGAGCAAAGATTGTTTTGCTTAATTCTGCTTTAGAAATCGAGAAAACAAAGTTCGACGCCAAACTGAATATCAGCTCACCCGACCAAATGCAAAATTTTCTAAATGAGGAGGAAAGGATGCTCAAATCCATGGTTGACAGGATTTCCGCATCAGGAGCAAACGTCGTACTCTGTCAGAAAGGAATAGACGATATAGCTCAACACTATCTAGCTAAAGAAGGAATAATTGCACTTAGAAGAATTAAAGAAAGCGACATGTCAAAACTTGCTAAAGCTACAGGTGCAAGGATAGTTACTAACACAGATGAGCTATCTAAAGATGATATCGGCCTTGCAGAGCTGGTAGAGGAACGTAATGTAGAAACTGACAAATGGGTATTCATTGAAGGCTGCAAAAATCCAAAATCAGTTACTATCCTAATACGTGGTAGTTCTCAGACACTCGTTGACGAGGCTGAAAGGTCTATCCATGACGCTTTAATGGCTGTCAAAGACGTTGTAGAATATCCATACGTTGTTGTAGGTGGAGGTGCATCTGAAGCCGTTGTTTCTCGAAAGTTGAGAGAATGGTCAGCATCTCTTGCAAGCCGTCAGCAATTGGCAGTTGAAAAATACGCCGATGCGGTAGAATCTATTCCTTTAGTCTTGGCAGAAAACGCCGGGATGTCTGTAATAGATACGCAAGCTCAATTGCGAGCCAAAAGTAAGGAGGCTGGAAAAGCAAGATATGGTATAGATGCATTTAAGGGAAAAATTGCTGACCTGTCGTCTAGAGATATCTATGAGCCGCTTTCAGTCAAAAATCAAGTCATAAATTCTGCAACAGAGGCAGCATGTATGATATTACGT
>JALZOS010000426.1 GCA_030913755.1 Thermoproteota archaeon
CCCATACTCTGTCAGGATTCCATACCCTTTCAAGATGGACACCTTTTCTTGCCCATTCTTCAAATACCTTGATTACTCCTGGTCCAGAGACATCATGGACCATTAATTTGTCTACCTTAACAAAAACAACATCATCGGGAGCTACCGACGACTTTGATGATGCCCGTGCAATTATTTTTTCAGTAATAGTCATCCCCAATTAAATTTCACTTGATAGAATTTATGGCATGTCTGAAACATTAAAACCTTTCACAAAATGTAGATATTATAATCTGATGTAATTGGTTTCGTGGAAGTTTTTGCAATCAGAGTTCGTAGAAAAAACAGGAAGTTCGATCTGTTCAAAACGATAGTGAATTCTGGATTTAACTTTGCCGACGGAGATGTTATCGTGGTTTCAAGCAAATTTGTCTCAATCTCAGAAGGGTCGGTGGTACAACTACAAAAGGTGAAACCTACTTCAATGTCAAGGAAGTTGGCAAGAAAATTTCAAATGAACGAAAAAATAGCGGAGTTGGTCCTGCGGGAAGCGGACGTGATTATCAACGGGATTCCTGGCTTCTTACTTTGTATTAAAGACGGCATGCTTGCCCCCAATGCAGGAATTGACAAGTCAAATGCACCTAAAGGCAAAGTTATTTTGTATCCCCTGGATGCATTTGCATCAGCAGATTCACTCCGCCTGAACTTCATGAGATCCCTAGGACTGATGATTGGTGTCATCATCTCAGACAGTAGACTCATGCCAACGAGGATAGGAACTACCGGAATTGCTGTTGGTGTGTCAGGAATCGAGCCTGTAGAGGATCAAAGGGGTCATCGAGATCTATTCGGAAAAAAACTACACGTAACTCTTAAGGCTATTGCCGATAGCCTTGCGACCATTGGTGTGTTTATCATGGGCGAAAGTAATGAATCAACCCCTGTCGTAGTAATTCGAAGTGCAGAAGTCAGATTTACGAACAGGAAACTTAACCATGACGAAATGACGATTGATCCTCAAAACGACATTTACCTTAGAAATTTTTCACTTAACTTTCTTGAGAATCCATCATCGAAGTGACATTATCAGTTGCATACTTATCTTCCTTTTTCAGAATAACTCAAGAAGTGCGATCGGTTATATTGCGGAGTTTATCTTTTAACCCTAACAATCTTAGGTGTTAGTTGTATTTGTCAAGCCCCATACACCATCTTGAAGAATAAAATGATGAAAAGCACAGGTGGAGAGCACAGGAAAGGCGGAATACGCAATTATTATTGATGTCTCAGGCTTCCGTGCCGTAGAACACAAGAGTTTTAATATGCCTTACGAGTAAAATTTTCAGTCGCAATAAATGTCAGAATTCTTGACAACATATCCTAGGAGGATAAATATCGTAAAGGGTCTTCAGGATTTTATAAGGAATGAAGAAATCCTGCTAGATCATCTCAGTATAGCGGTAAAAATGAAGAGGAAAGAAGAGTTAATCAGAGCACTATTTGAAGAAGGATTTAGGAAGGTACAATTCGAAAATAGGAAACCTTTCCAAATAGGTAAAGGTTTTTCTAAAAAACTCAAGAGTCCATGGGAGCTCCATTTGCGACTATTGGATCTCCAGAAGGGTATGATAGCAATTCATGCAGAGGTCGAGATTTCAAGAAAGTATATTCAGCATATTCGCTCAGTCCGGTCACCTGTGATCTACGAAATCGAATCGATTTTGAAAACGCATAGAATTGAATATAGAATATGGAATGCTAAAGTGAGAGATTATATTGCAAACATCATCGACAATCACCAAATAGCGTTAAAGGCTCCACGTCTTGCAGCAACACCATGGAAACCAATGCTGGCAATTGCAATGGGACTAGCTGTCGTATATGCATTTAAATTCATTCGGCTGTTCTAAGCAGAAATAAAAATTTTATGAAAACTCCCGATCGTTCGGAATAGGGCCTAAGTGGCTAAGCCCAGACCTTCTCTCTAAATGTCAGCTTCTTGTACAGGACGAAGTTCGACAATGATGCGATTGATATAGCAAGAACAAGCGATAATCGGTACGGCATGTCATTTTCCACAAGCATATATAGTATGAATAGTTGAATTAATGCACCTATTGCACTTATCCCAAAGAAGGACAAAAATTGCTTTGCAGTCGATCCTGGTGAAAATTCTCTATCCTCAAAAGTCCAGTACTTGTTGAAGAAGAAATTGAATGCTGTCGAAATTCCAATTCCCACCATTGATGCTTCTATATACCACAAATTTGAAAGGAGTCTGAGTGAGTTGGCAACATCGTTGGCAAGAAGGAATGATACTACGTAATTAATTACTAATCCAGCTATTCCAACCGTGTAGTACCTACCAATTTTTGACAAGAAAACAACCGACCGGCGGTTGACTTGTTTGTTTACAGTCTTTTGTCCTGCATTCTGCCCATAAAGATACAGCTGCCAGACAGCTGCCGCATAATTCATTATTACATTACTATCCATCTTGCTCTTTCCGGAGACCCTGTCAGTAAATGTATAAGGAATTTCTTTAACCTGAACTCCCTTGTTTTTTACCAATATTTCCAGCAATATCTTGTAACCCTTAGTACCTATAGAGATATCCTTGATTAGTTCCCGAGGCAGAGCAAAGAATCCTGACATGGGATCTTTTACTTGCCTCACATTCAAACCATGTCTTGCCAATTTTGAAGCGCCTGTGCTCAACAGTCGTCTCCTAAATGGCCAACCAACAACTTTTCCCCCATCCACATACCTCGAGGCAACAACAATACATCTTGGATTAGTTCGTAATTCTGCAAGTATTTTGGGTATCACTTCTGGGGGATGTGAAAAATCTGCATCCATTATCAAGATATTTTTGCCATTTGACTCCACGACTCCCTCCATAATAGCGGGGATAAGTCCGTTTTTTTCTTTCCTGTGAATTACTTTTATTTCAGTCTCGTTTGTTTCGGCTAAATTACTTTTCGCTGTTTTTTCATTTTTACTCAATGCTTTATTTTTAATATAGTTCTCTACTATGTTGCCAGTTCCATCTGGCGAATTATCGTCCACTACTATAATCTCAGTGCTTTCAAGTCCAGGTACATTTTTTTCAATCTCGCTGATTAAACTGATAATATTGGCTGATTCATTATACGTGGGAATAATGATAGAGAAATTCATCACTTTTGATCCTGAGAACACTACATTATTCCTATTGGAAAGCACGGTCTATACAATAATTTTGACTCCCATGTATTAAGATTTTTATATCGATCTAACTGGATAAAGTACTGAAATTATATTTGGTTTACACATTATGTTAATATGATATGTACATTTCCTACTGAATTTAAGTTTAATTTTACCGTACTCTGTGTATTGGAGTTACAGCCCCAATCTCCAACAGCATCAAAATTGAAATTTGATAGTGCATGAGCAGGCTGGACCCATAGACTAGATAAATTGGAATGTGGAAGCGAGAGTGATAGTACGAGAGCCAACGAAATGGCCACCAGAACGCCACATGAGGGCATCACTATTAGGAACAATTAGGGTATATAACTTTGTTTGCCCTTTGTTAGAATAGTACAAGATAAAGATGACCTTAGACATTTAATAGAGTATCCACACAAAATAAAAATGATGCGTCGATATAAAATATGCGTACCGTGGTTTTCACTCGTGCGCATTAAGGTAAACATGGCACGCAATGAGATGTTCTTAAAGAGCAAATCAATGTCGGTGTCCTTGTTGATAGGAATAATACTTGTTACTTTACTTTCTTTTTTTGCATTAGGTCATGTTGAGGTGCTAACGAACTTGACTTCTATGCATCACAACGCCAGTGGTTCTGCAGCCTTTCTTTCCCCCCAGCAATCAATTTGGGAAAAAAACTTTTCGTTAGTCTGGCAGGATAATAGTACTGGGAATAACGAAATCAATCTTAGGAACAGCTTTGATGGTGGAATCACATTTCGAAATGCAACAAATTTAAGCGATAATGTAGGAAGTTCGCAATCTCCGCAGATCCAAGCCCTTGGTAACACAACATTTGTTGTTTGGCAGGATAATAGTA
>JALZOS010000010.1 GCA_030913755.1 Thermoproteota archaeon
GAATGAACTTTGGTCGAATTAATAAATAGAATATCTTGCGACTGTGGATATAAAAGGACGGCATAGAATATACCGGCGACGACAGATAAAATTTTGATTGTTTTCTTCAAAGTGAAGCCTATGATCAGGTAACATAGTTACTCAGGGAATATATTCTTCCTCTTCGATATTACTAGATAGAATAGATTTTGCAAGAAAAATTGCAGCTAGAATGTGTGCTGAACAATAAAGTTAAAGCAGGTAAATTGGTACTGGGATCCCTGGAATCTAAGTCTAATTTTGACCCTTTCACAGTAAACGCTACTCCCTAAATGACACTAGAAAGTCGAAGAGGCAGGCAGCCAGAATTTTGGTGGATATTTCATTTAATGAACTAAAAATACAGGTCCAAGCTAGTGATCATTGTCAAAACGATCAAGTATTGTATGACGATTTATGATATATGGGGAAGAGGCTAAAAAATCAAAATGAACAACAGCGAGATTGAAAAGTTAAGGAGTGAAATTGACAAAAAGAGCTGGATTTCCCGTTATTCCATATTTGTTGGGAAAATAGGTGGAGTACCAATCAATATACATTTTAGCTTCGCCTTAATCTTCACTCTTATTGCGTGGACCCTTTCGTACACATTTTTCCCTGTTTATTATCCGGGTTTACCACAATTCAGCTACATAATAATGGGAATTACAGGTGCATCTATTGCACTTTTTTCCATTATGTTTCATGAACTTGGTCATTCCACTATAGCAAACAAGTATGGAATAAAATTTGAGAAGATTGTACTCTTTGCCTTCGGTGGAATTGCTTTAAGTTCCCACGAAATGACAGATCCTAAAAAAGAGATTAGTATGGCATTTGCTGGTCCTTATGTAAGCTTCATTATTTCTAGTCTTTCATTCGCACTTTGGTTAATAGCATTTCAGAGTCGCATCTTTGCCCTGGAAGATTCTCCTGTTGGTGGGATCTTGTATTACGGTGGACTATTCAATCTGGCAATAGGTCTATTCAATCTCCTACCCGTATTTCCGTCAGACGGTGGAAGAATATTGAGAGCTTTTCTGTCCATGTGCATGCATGATCACGTTAAGGGCACAAAGGCTGCAATAAGGATAGGAATGATTATTTCGGTCGGCCTTGTAGTAGCAGGATTGATCATAGGTTTGAAATATTCTTTTGTAAGTGGTCTTTGGCTAATGATTCTAGCCTTCTTCTTGATAAGAGGCTCCAAATGGTATTACAGACAATATGACGACTTGTCTTCTTCGTATTGAGGGATATACTATTTTGACTACTCACCATAGCACCTAAGAAATTGAACCAGAGTTCATGGTTTTACCTTTTCTCAAACTCCACTTGCTCATGTCAAAAATATCGGATGACTATCTCCAGTATCGTTATTAGAAGACATCACTTGTTCTTCCATTTCTGTTTTCAGAATGGTCATTAATTCTGATTCAAGAATATGAGGTAGCTTGAGAATCTTATTTTCAACAACGTCTCTCATCTCATCTAAGTTTTTAGCACGAATCTTAATCATCAAATCAAATATGACACATGGTTCATTTAATTCATCCATTAATAATAAAATCTAGATATAATTCCAGTCTATCATGAGACGTTCATCGAATCGATGGCAATACACTTGAATTGCTTATTGCTTCAATGAAGAGACTTATTTACCAAAGTTAATGGCAAAATTTTGACAATTTTTTCCAAGATAAGAATTCAGGTAACCTTGCTACGTGCTATAGATAGACGTATATTCATATCCAAAAGAACATTATGAGTTCTGGCGAAAGGAACTGCAGGATATGTCTATGCCATGGGGTATGTTTGGCGAAAACTTTACCACCGAGGGGTTGTTTGAAGATTCCGTTAACATTGGTGATCAGTTCCAAATTGGGACAGCCAGAGTAGTAGCGACTCAACCAGGGATGCCATGCTACAAACTTGGAGTGAAATTTGGAAGAATGGATGTAATCAAGAGATTTATGGCAAGTGGGCGACCAGGAATCTACTTTAAGGTACTGCAAGAGGGAGAAGTAGGCGTAGGTGACGCAATCAAACTTATCAGTAGAGATGAAAATAATGTAAGGGTGAAGGATATTGTGCGCTTGTATCCCACAGATAAGGATGACATAGACACAATGGAACGCGTTATCAGAGTTAAAGATCTACCAGATGGATGGAGATTTCATTTCATAGAGCAATTAAGCCAATTTGGAAAGTGATCGTGTGATCTTAGTCGGAAATTTTAACAGG
>JALZOS010000031.1 GCA_030913755.1 Thermoproteota archaeon
ACGTATAATTGTGGGCGATCTGGGTTTGCCGTCATCCTAGATCTGGTTAATCACATTCATAGTTGTCGGAATTGTTTCGTCAGTAGTCTTTATCATAGTTGAGATACGAGCAAAGAATCCTCTAGTAGACTTTAGGCTCTTATTTGACAAGGTTGTACTTCCTGCGAACTTGATGATACTTATTGTAGGATTATCCATGTTCATGGTCTTTGAAACCATACCAATACTAGTGCGAAATCCAACTCCTTTAGGATTTGGAGAAAGTGCACTAGGCGTGGGAAACATTCAGCTTCCTTTTGCAATTGTCCTACTTATCTTTGGACCTACGTCGGGCTTTATAATATCAAAATTGGGTTCAATAAAACCAATCATAGCGGGTTCGGCTATCACCTCTGCTGGCTTCTTTGCACTCTGGCTCGTCCATTCAAATCCTGTCTATGTTTCAGCTGGTCTAGCTGTCCTCTCTGTTGGGCTATCGCTGACAAGCGTTGGAGCAATGAACATTGTGATACTTGCAACACCTCCTAAGTACAGCGGCATATCGTTAGGCATGACCAGCCTTCTGAGGATTGTGGGAAGCGCTGTCGGTCCCGTCGTTGCTGCAATCTACCTGCAGACTCTTCAATCACGAATAAGTATAGGCAGTGGCATTTTTGGAAGCTTTCCTTCACAAGAATCATTTGGTCTTGTGTTCCTTACGGCAGCAGTTGCATCTCTAGTTTCAGTAGGGCTTGCCCTTACGCTCAGGAGCATCCTCTCAAAGATCCATATACCTAATCTGTCATGAATAACGCGGAATGCAAAATGTCATTTGACAGTGAAAAATATGTTGATAGGGTCAAGAAATTTTCAGAGAATACCTTCACAATCTTCTCACCCGCTACCAATAATTCCATTTTGAGAATGAATAATTATAGATCCAAATGTTGCCCAATTGTCATGACTTATTACCATTACGGGTAACCTCTTATCTTATTTGGTGTTCTCCCGCAACGATACCCCCACATAATTTCCTTGTGAATAAACCCAAGCTCTATGCGAACGTACATCCGTACTATTGCTTACATTAGTTGTGTTTTGAAATGTCTTTTCATTATCAGTACCTCTCGCAAAGAATACCTCCCAGTTTACACTCTTTATACCCGATTAAACTGGGTACACATCGTTCTCAGATGGAGCTAATCGAGCATGTTCTTCTGATCCATCAGAGTCATCGTGTCCAGGGACTGCTGCTGCAATACGTGACCTATGGGGTTGAATTCCAGTACCATTTATCTCAACTGGAGGATCAAACGTCTATCCTTTGTCGGTACTTGATATTACGTAAGTCTCTACATTGCCAGTTCTATTATCGTGGAATTAGACATACACATTGTATGCGTGGAACGAATCAAAATCTGTACTATTGCTTAGATTATTTTCTCTGTCCTTCGACCGTCAATGCTGGCCCTTAATGATTTGACTCATTTCATTATGCAACTCTAGGAATTTAAATCCGCTTGGTGTAGTATTAAACGTTTTATCAGTTTTGTCATATTCTAGGAAACCACGCTCGATTAGAGTTTTAGAATACTCAAGGATTTGGAAATGAGTAAGATACGAACTGAACATTATCTTTGTCAATCTTGTCCCATCATCTGATCCGGCAATAGCTAGTATAGAGGCAAAAATTTCCTCTCTATCACGTAACCTCATAGTTCGATGGGAGACTTTATCCCTAATAAGCACCAAGGTAATCAATACTAGACCAAATTTCTGAATTTACTGACAAGATTTATTCGATACCGACACCTAACTATTAACTCCGTTGGAGATTTACACTGGCTGTTCTGGATGGAGTTATACTGCCTGGCAAGGTCCATTCTATCCTCCAGCCATCGGGAACAAGAAATGGCTACCTTACTACTCCAGAGTTTTTAATTATGTAGAAATAGATTCTACTTTCTACAGGGTCCCAAGTAAATTCATGGTCCAGAATTGGGCCAAACGAACTCCCGATAACTTTAGATTTACAGCCAAGCTTCCTAAGATTATCACGCATGATAAAAGATTGAAGGCTGTAAGCAAAGAACTAGGGGAATTCCATGATGTAATGGAACCCCTGGCAGACAAAATACTCGCATTACTAATCCAATTGCCACCTTCATTACAAATCAAAGAGGGTCTAGATGCTCTTCGCGACTTAGACTTTGAATTCGAGGGTACATTCAAGTATGCTATGGAAGTAAGACATCCAAGTTGGTATAACGAACTGGCATATAATTTCCTCAAGAGTAGGAACATTTGTTTAGTTTGGAGTCAACAAGATAGGCTAATCTCTCCGCCAATAGTAACATCAGTTGGTCTGAACCAACTTAAAATTAGATTAAGGTTATTATTACTGATATTTGTGATAGCTTGGGTGACCTGTGTGAGTTTTTCCGTCTTCTTGATGGGATTCAGTCATTAACTTGAATCGTCTATACCTACTAGTGCGTACCCGATTGAACATTTCTTTACACTATAGACTCAGAGCAAATTTACTCAGATCCCCCTACGAATCCCTTCACTACCCGGGCCCATGTTTATATTAATACCCATACTCTTACGAGTGATTATGCCATCTGCACTAAGATGGTAGAATTAGATTAACTTCTTGGTCAACCGTAATGTCTGTGCATACGGACAAGTACTAGAACAACTATAGATGCTCTTGTGGCTACGCCGTGTAAAAATTACAGGGCAGCTATGCATATGCGTGTTTCATTCTATGGCAGGGGGTACATAATGCTCTGCAATTGGATATTCGATTATCAGATCGATTACCATTTTTGTGATCAAAATCTATATTGAACTTAGTCAAATTGTTTTTGCATCTGGCACACTTATTATGCTGTTTTTTCAATCTTTCACCCTTAGTATGCACGGTAAAACCAATTCTCTCTCTTTTCGTTGATTTGTAAAAGAGGGGAAAAAGTGTTAATGACAGAATTAATAAAGCAATCAATCTTTGCTCAGTTACACCTACATTGTGTTTTGGTAGGTAATCCCAAAATGCGAACGAATAGGCAGTTCCTATAATTACTAATGCAAATGCTATTCTTAAATCTGGCTTTCTATATCTGCATTTTAAGTATATCAAGCTTAAAATAAACGCACAAACGAGTAACCAAAAAATAGCTGTTAGAGTCTGTTGATTAATATTGCTAGACTCTAAAAGGTTCATTGATGTGTGATGCCATATTCATCAAAATTTATTAAGAGTGCTTCTTTCTTTTCTATAGCAGTATTCGCAGCTTGAAAGCTTGCGACATCTCAAATCTAAAATGGTTCCGCCTACACTATGTCAAAAAGGCTTGCTTATTGTCTTTGTGACTCTATATTGTTAATTTACTTTCTCAGCTCTTTGAAGGTTTTTGCTATTTATCATCTCTGTAATTGCAGTATCCGTGAGCTTAGATACTACTAATGTTTCTTCATGAGCCCATCAGGATCCAATGGTATCGTTTATCCGAGAATATTGGAGAATTACAATGACCTGATCCGGCTCGATATAACGCGATGACCTTGCGTGAATACTCAGGCGAGCTAAACGTTTCACAAGAATATATCTACAACATATTACTGCAGTCGGAATACGGATGACATTGGCTATGACCGACATGTTGGCGAGGCTCAAGGATTTTCTTTCTAAGCCATATACAATGCGGGAATATCAGGAGGTCATCAGCATCAACACTATTGCTCGATGCGCTTTCTTGCGACAAGGACAACACTAGATATTATGTCTGCCATTCTATTTATCTTCTTGCAGCTATTCTGTAATTGAAACTTTTTCGCTAATACGATTGGAAACGAATGAACTTCGTTAATATAAGTTACTCATAATAAAAAAGTCGTACCTTTAAAGATATCTTTAATACTTAAATAGGGTACTAAATTATAACTGTTTATGGGTTCAGTTTGGAAGGCATTATCCGACGATAGCAGACGACAAATGCTGCTCCTTTTGAGAGAAAAAGATAGGTTCCCATCTGAATTAGCAGAGCAATTTGATATGACGTTAGCGGCAGTGTCTACTCACCTTCGCATACTTAAGGATGCTAATTTGGTAACAGAAAAGAGGGAGGGTCAGAGAGTACGTTATACTTTAAGCAATAAAAAATCACTGGAGATAAAAAAGTTTTTTGAATTGATGTGGGGTAATAATCTTAGTTCACTTAAAGAAAATGTCGAAAACACGAATAAGGGAAGGAAGAAGAGAGGAACAGGAAACATGAAGAAATGAGTGTTAAGGAAAAAGAAATCTGAAAAACTGTAGTGATAGATGCACCTCCAGAAGTTGTGTTTAAGGCACTCACAGATGAGAGGGAATTAATGAACTAGTTTCGTGATGTCGCTGTCCTAGAACCAAGAGTATGAAAAGTAAAGTTCACCTTCTACAAAGAAAAATCTGAAATGCGTGACAAAGCTTACTGTCCAGAGGGAGTAATATTAGAATATGTTCCAAACGTAAAAATTTCATACACCTGGGAACACAAAGACATTCCGGGATTTCCAAGGACGATTGTGGAGACTAGAAAATTTTGATGAAATTAAGACTAGGGCGGAATTAGTTCATTGTGGATTCGTAGCAGAGGAGAATGAGATGTACGTTGAACATACTGGGGGGATGGTCCCATTTTCTTGGCAGACTGGTTACGTACTGCAAATCAAAAATGAAATAATCACAGCGTGTAACAGGAAGGATTTGGACACATGCAAAAGTGTTCTTCGGATCCAAATCACGCGATTAGGTATCGTAGTCCTTTATGATAGATGTGAAGTCTACTAATCGACCATGGCATTAGTGTAATCTGAAGTCAAAAAACACTTTCTCCAACGGACAAGAAAAAGCAGTATTGCAAAAGATGGAGACAACGAACGACAAGCAAAATATGCCAAATCAGAGTTAGACCAACTCATACTTTCACTGGATCAGAACTAAAATGATCTTGTTGATTATGCTTATTAGTATTATATGAACAACTCTTCTTTACTAAAACTTTCAATTCTTCATTTGGAAGTGTGTTGAATAATGTCTGCAGGATTTGATCTTTTATACTTTCATCAGATCCCTCTATTAAGTCTATGGCTTTTAATTTCCAATGCATATTAAGAGCGTCTTGAATTAGATTTACGTAACTAAGAGTTAGGCAACCTAGCTGAGTTAAACGATACCGACCATTTCCTCCTTCTATTAAATTTATGTTTACTAACTTTGAGATTATTGAGTTAAACTTATGTCGGGTCAGTTTTGCCTTCTCTTTGATCCGTACTGATTTGTTTTCAAATGGGTTACTTGACGCAATAATATTGAAAACTCTAAGGCTGCCATCAGTAGAGATTGCATCCGAGACATCTGTAAAGGCATTAAGATGGGGAACATTAGTATTCAATAATACTTTCTTTTTATCTCTTCAGAGACTATTTGATGTACTTTATGCTAGAATTTGGATAACTTTGTTCAAGCAGCGGAAGAATTTATACACCAGATTGTCTAAATTGGCTAGAAAAGTCAATAAATGACTTATGACCAATTATGACTATCTGGTGCTGGTGCCATTTGGAAACAATCAACTCCCACTTGACGCCTCCAATCCGCGGAGTAAAGCGGTATTGATCTGACCCCGACAAATCCAAATTCTACAGGACCTTTCCAAATTACCATCACATACCTCATAAATTTTACATCTGTTTTCACTGGACCTGATGTTATCATACCAGAAAATACCTTCCTTTCTTTATTTGAATAACTTGCTAACACTCCCTGTCAAACAAGTTTTACATAGTATGTTATCTCCTGTGGTGAATAGTTATTCGAGTAGTTGGATATACTGATAGCAGAAGACGACAACGACATTGTGCGAATTTACATGAAATTACTTGAGAACAAAACATATCATATAACAGTGACTACTGATGGAGGAGAATGCCTGAGAGTTTATAATGAAAAGTTGAAGGAGATAGCAGAAGCAACGAGTTCTTACACTCATGAAAAACCATTTGATATCTTAATTTTAGACTACAAGATGCCAAATATCGATGGATTTGAAGTAGCAAAAAGGATAATATCATTAAATCCCAGTCAGCGAATCATACTTGCTTCTGCCTATGGTAAAGATATTTTTGAGGACGCGGCAGAATATTTCAATCTTCCTATAGATATACTTCAAAAGCCATTTTCACGAACGCAACTTATTGAGTTGGTAGAGAAAAAAAGAATTTTACCAAAAGCATTGGTTTGAACTAGGAAGATGCTACTGACCTATGGATAAGACCTTTTACATCTTCTATTGGATGAGGCCACAAAAATCATATATTAAACATATCAGTCTCTTCAATCGCTTTCTTGTTCTTTAAAAGTTTAAAAAAGATCTGTCTAATAATATTGTCGAGGGTTGCAACATAAAGCTGATTAAGCACAATGACCACCTTTGTTCGGTTATTTTAATCTGGTTTTCGTCGTTCCTTATTCTTTCCCCAAATTTTGCTATTTATGCACAGAATGAGGACGGTCAAGCAGTACCATCAGACGAAGGAGAGCCAGCGAAAATACGATGTTCTAATGGTTCCCTAGTTGAAAGGGCTCCAGGTTGTCCTTCATCTGATCAATGTCCCTCTTCAACACCTTCTGGTAATGATGTCTTGCAATGTACTCCGAGTCCGATTTTACGAGAGAATAATTTGAATAGTTCTCTACTGCAAGTGGGTAATAGCCCACAATTTCAGAGTATAAATATCACAACAGATAAGATATCTTACAAACCAGGCGAAGTAGTAAATATTACTATAAAGAATACGGGGGCAGAAGTATTGACGTTTCCAAACTCAATATTAGGATTAACTATCCAAAGTGCAGTTACACATGAAAAATATTCCTTATTCTCGGCACAAGTTATAACGACATTGGATTCTGGGGGAGAAAAATCACTCAAATGGGATCAAAGGGATTCTTTTGGACAACAGGTGAAAGATGATAACTATACTGCTTCTACTTCTAGCGGTTTGATAAATGCGAACACGACTTTCTCTGTCGTAAAATAATCCTAGAGTAGGCTATAGCGTGACCCATAATTGTATCGTTGCCGAGAAAACAGGCTTGCAATCACCCACAGATAATCAGACAAATAAACTATCACGACGAATGTTAGGAAATCTTCACTAAGGACTATGGATCTATATGTATTAATTTCAACTGTACATTGGCACCTCTGGATGGAGGGATACGGGACTATCAATATTGCCCGGATATAGTATTGTGTGAAACAGAAAAACGCACGTGTTGCAAAGTTCACGGGATTTTCGGTATGAAACGAAATGTCGGAATCATTTATCATGTTTTCTTGCTCTAACATTAATCCCTCAATACTTTAATAATTCCATTTTATAACAATCTTACAATGAATAGTCAAGTATTTCTCTTATTCACGATAATAGCAGTTCTGTCTGTTGCCTTGATTAGCAGTTCTATCTTGGAACAAAGCGTGGACGCAAAAAAGAAGGTTCGCCAAAAAATCAAGATAAAAAATGATTGTAGTAACGGTGCAATATGTAGTAGTTGTGGGATAAATATATCGGGTGGAAAAATCCAGATTAAAGGCGACTGTTAAATAGTTATACAAATATTGGCAACGAGCGATTAGAAACATATGACTCGACAGCGACGCCTTGCTTGTTTGTCTAGTGCTGTAGGCCCTATCATGTCGTCTTATTTTCCTGAAGCAGATGAACGAATGAAAAAGTTTCGATCATTTACTCAGCTCCTTACAATTCTTTTTTTCCTCGGTGTTACTTACTTAAGAGGGACGGGATTAGGACCTAATCTAGAATGAAGCTCCGTCATTCCTTTTTTCTTTTATCTTGGGATAGAAATATGAAGATGTCTCCTGTTTCTGTCAGTGTCGTCAAAATATTGTGAGGTAAACAAGTGAGGGTTTATCCATGTGGTACGGAATGGATGGATTAGATTGGTATTGGAAGAAATAAACCTATGGCTATCATGAAAATAATAAATGGGTATCCATTCGCTAACGTCCATGCTCTGTTATTAGTACTTATATTTGCTAGCATATCACTGACTGCTAATAATTACGTAAATGGGCAAGATGGAATATCAGCTGCATTTGTTGGTGATATATCTTGCAATAGTAACGGAATAGCAACCTTAATGCAATCAAGGCCGATAATCCTGATGCATTTATTATTCTAGGCGATATGTCATATGAACCTTCTGTAAGTTGTTTCTCTGGCTATATCAACGATCTAATGGATCAAGGTATTACTGTTAGATGTGACATAGGTAACCATGATTCAGACGAGATGGAGACAAATGAACTAGAAAGAGCATATTGGAGTTTGTGTGGCGGCGGCTCCTCTCAAGAAGGATTCTGGAAAATTCAAGCGGGTGATATTACCATTTTCGGTATCAATACTC
>JALZOS010000034.1 GCA_030913755.1 Thermoproteota archaeon
GCAGAGCAGAAAATCAAGATATGGAAGAATAGAAAAAAAGGAAGAACATGATGAACAATCGTATGAGATTTGATCATGAAGACAAAGAGATTATGAGATATAGACGAAGGGAGTTTGTAATCTTTAATTCTGTCCTCATATTTCATCCGTCATGTCTAGTACAAAGGTAAATCCAATTCCAAAGGGGTACGAAACTATAACACCTCATATATATAATGCATGCCGCTTTAAAGATTAGAAATTCCGTGCTTATGATTGTCGACGACTTGCCCGATTTGTGTAGAGCCAATTGCGGCTCCCCTAGTTCAATCGGCAGAACTTCTGTATTTTTGCACTTATACGTCGATGATGTTGACAAATTATTTGATCAAGCACAAGCCGCCGGTGCTACTGTCCGTTTGCCACTGATGTATGCCTTTTGGGGAGATATGGACGGTTGATAGATCCCTACGGACACATATGGGAAGTTGCTACACACAAGAAAGTTATGTCAACTGAAGAGATTGACAGGGCAGCAAGAGAGGTATTTGCTAAGATGTCTACAAAGAAATCTAACTAGACTATTAATAACGGGCGTATACAATTTTACTTATAATGACATGACATTTGAGTTGCAAAGATCAAAAAGAGACCGACAAGTTCAAAAATTGAACTGCCACCTTAATGATAAATGACAAAATACGCTCAAACTCGGAGTGATTTCAAATTTTCATCCAATCGCATGTAATTCCGCGATTCCAATGTTTTATAAATAAAGTTAAACTCTACTTTCGATGGATGTACCAATGAATTTAAATTTGGATCATTCGAATACATATCCGTGCAGTTACAGGATCGAATCCCGAATGTGTCAGATCACAAAATCAAGTTTTTTGGGTTAATCTGCATCATTGTTATAACTGCAACAATACCACTAATTCTTCCTCATATTACACACCCGTCTATGGTATATCATATTTTGTTACATATTGCCAGCCTCACAGTAGCCATTTTTCTCTGTTCTATCGCAATTGTTGCATATGTTAGAGGTGGGAGAGCGAGATTACTTTTCATGGCACTTGGATTTGTTACCTTGGCTGTACTAGAAGTCCTATTGCTACTTTCTGCAACCGGGAATTTACAGGAACCTATAGTTCCCATGGTAAATGTAGAGTTACCTCATGTGGTACTTCTAGTTATGATAACATTGTTTGGCGTAGGAATATTGAAGGTGAATTAGACTTTGCATGAATATTACGGTTCCAGTTCTTTAGCTATTACAACCCCTGTTTTCAGCGATGCGAATTTACACCAATTAGAACAAAGCCTCTTAAAATGGATAGGTCAAAATCCCGGAATTCGTTATAGAGAGCTTTTGCGCACGACTGGTTCCTCTAACGGAGTATTATCTTATCACCTTGCGGAGCTAGAAAGATCAGGATACATTCGGGTCGACAGAAAGAAGGGTGTCACTCGATACTATCCAATTCATATATCATCACAAGTTTCTAAAATTATCGGGCATATTAAACATCCAACCTCAAGACAATTATTGTCCTTCTTGGTCGAAATTGGTCCATGCAGGTTAGATGAATTAGTCCAGCTCACAAATAAGGCTCCCTCTACATTATCATGGCATGTCAAACGGTTATTGGAATCTGGCGTTATAGAGAGAAAACAATGTGCTTCTAGTACTGATAGTAACCGCACTTTCAAATCGAAATGTTATGATGTAACGAATAAATCATTAGTATTAGATGTGTTATTGAACTATAAGGATACCTTCATAGATAAAGTTGTCAATAATTACGCTGAAATTGTGGACATGCTATAGTAACAGAAAGAAGATTAGAGGTTCATTTATACAACATGGGTCTTCCTCTTTAGGTTAGGTTGGGTCAGGTCAGTTCAGGTTCGGTTAACATACTTGAATATCTTCTTCGAATTTAGAAAATTAGTGTCCCTTTCACGATCAGAACAGGTTCCCAAGTTTATGACAAACGCGCCAATATTGATCGTAAAATGAATTATAAAATGCACGTAAGCAATTCATCAAGAATAATTACTGAAATAATAATTATTACTTGTTGTTGTGTAGTATTGGCTTTTGCGCTGATCTCCATCTCAATTAATCATAATAAATCATACGGAGATGGTCTTTCAGAAGAACAGTTACCACCATTCATTATGGACGACAAGCGATTAGTTCTTTATACCAAGTTAAGTCCAAGCATTTTGACTGAGCAGAATGTACAAGATAGGTATATTGAAGTTAAACTCATTGACTATGATACCGAAGAACCAGTCCAAAACGTTTCTTACCTAATCATTCTAGAAAAAGATAATCGCCAGTTGATCAAAGATTTATTTAGGTCAGAATTAGGCCCATTACGGATAAGAATAGAACCACATGACAACTATTCAGGAGTAACTAACTTTACATCACATGAAGACGGAATTTGGTATAGTAAATCCGGCAACATTACCATTCAAGGACCCATACTGCTAGACTCGGGATTATATCATTTTTCCATTGGAGTGCTAGGATTAACAGAAGGCAGTACTACTATTGGTAGTACCAATAATAAGACAATAATTAACGACACGAATATGCCGAAATTTGATTCATGGTTAAGCGTAGCTGATCAAACGAACAGGCATGTGGGCTATAATGGCGCTAATTATAATGTCACAGTGATATCTTACTACGACAAGTTAAAGAATTTTAAATTTCTACAAAAAGATAGAATATTTTCATGGGAAATACCATTTGATTGGAATGTTTCAAGAATTATCAATCAAAGTATTATTGTGCATCAAGAGATAAAGATCCCTCGGTCTTTTTCCGAAGACGGACGCTTCTTTGGATATAATGCAACTGTGAATGACTTACCGCTCGGCGGAAGGTCAGTGGCTATCGACCCTTTTTCCTCAAAGAATAGTACAATAGTTCATTTGTTAATAAATAAACAACAAATATTGGAATTTGTAAAAGAAAGTAAAATTAACACAGCAGAGCAGGTCATGGTATTTACAGTAAGCTCATCCCCGCGAAAAATGCTAGATAGTTCGAAGGATCTTGTTACAGATAACGGCGGAATATATATTTCATTAACCTGGGTGCCGGAGAAGCTGGAACCAAATACACCATATACAATGTATTTAAAATTTCTAAATGCAGAAGATAACAGTCCTCTTTCGGCTGATATAACTTATGGTATCAAAATAATTGATGAAGGAGGAAACTCTGTTATTGACAAGAGTGGTCAAACATCTCTATTCAACCAGAATGGCTCTCAGGAAATAGTGTTGCCAAGTAAAGGTACATACGGGATTCAAATCTATGTGGAAGGGTTGTCACCATTGAGCTCGGACTCGTTAGATACAAGTCGTAACGGCGTAGCGAGAGGATATTTAGTAGCACCGTAGAACAAGCTCAGGGTGTTCAGTAGGATGGCGTTCGATCTCAGTGTATTACGAGAGGCCTATCCGTCTTTGGTCAGTCC
>JALZOS010000072.1 GCA_030913755.1 Thermoproteota archaeon
GAAGACAAGATCCAACATAGTATCGACAATTATTGGAAATTAAAAGCAATAGAGACATTAGATGAGAGTCTCCCTGATGCAGAGAAAACAACTCTTATAAACTCTATTGTATCGGATCCTCTGATAAGAGATCTCTTAAATAGGAATACGCGGCGAAGAGTTAGCTCAAATGAAGACAAGAAGAGTGGTCCTGAGGAATTAGTGTTATCCGTATAAGTAACAGTTTCTATTTTCGTTCTTTTATTGTTACCTGGTACTATCCACATTCTGCTCTCAAAACAACGAGTGTCCATGATACGTCTTGAGATTTTTGATTTGTTATTGCGGCATGTTGGTTAAATATTCTGTTGAATAGCGAGCCTTTTTTCAATATCCCTGGAAAAATATGAATATAAAATTTATATAAATGACATGATCTCATGTTGTTATGTCGAGTTGCCTACTGTGCTTAAAGGATAATGTTACTATCATAGTTCTCTAATTCACTTAAATTCACATATAAATCGAATAACACAGCATTATTTTATATATGTGATAAAAAAATGTGACTACACGACACCTAAGACAAATATCCTTGGGATTGCAGGAAGTCTACGTCTGAACTCATACAGTACACGTGCTTTAAAATTAGTTCTTGAGAAAGCATCTACAAAATACGCTGCAGAAACAAATTTGATTGATTTGCGCGAAATGGAACTACCAATATATAATCCGAATAGCAGCTCAGAACACGACAAAAACCTCACGTACGTGACAAGAGAGGTCGTAAAAGCTGATTCTTATGTGTTAGCATCCCCAGACTATCATGGCTCTATGTCAGGAGCAATGAAGAACTTGCTAGATTATTATTGGAAAGAATTCGCAGGAAAGACATTTGGATATATCGTAGCATCACATGAAAAGGGGTTGACTGTCATGGACCAAATGAGGACTGCGGTGCGTCAATGTTACGGTTGGAGCATGCCGTATGGGATATCTATTCATGGAGACCACGATTTCGATGATAGCGGCCATATTACAAATAATTCATTATCCTCCAGACTAGAGATGCTAGCTCGTGATTTGGTTGTTTATGGAAAATTACTGAGAGACCAATTCATGAGCGATATTAATGGCTCTGACCAATTTACATTTGCAAGACGTTCTAACTGAGTTCGCATCAAAAGTTGGAACCGAAACACTATATCTATGGCAATATCTACGGTAATATCTTCAACTGGAATTGAATTTATTTATATTTCTAAATACTGTTACTATACTGCCCGTTCCAGTTTACAAAAACATTAGGAAAGTGAATGAAAGGTGAATATGGTAGTTAAGCCTTGTCGGTAGTCTTTACTTCAGCGAGAGGCACATGACTTGGATTTCTGTAATGTACGACCTGTGATAGGCCGGACTTGGGATAGATGCCAAAAATCTGATCTGCTTTGGCTACTGTGGAATCCTTAAGAGTAACTATAATTATCTGGTTGCCTTTGGATCGCTCAAATAAAACCTTGGACAATTTTTCTGTGTTTTGAGCATCCAAATGTGCATCAACTTCGTCCATCAAGTAAAACGGTGATGGTTTTAACGCCTGTAGTGCTAATAAAAATATCGTGGCAGCCATAGTCTTCTCGCCGCCAGACAAAGCAGTAGACTCGCGAGGAGGCTTTCCCGGAAACTGGACTAAATACATTAAGCCGCCCGAAAATACGTCTTCTTCATTTTCCATCTGGAGATATGCGCTTCCTTCACTAACCTCAGAAAAGGTTTTTCTGATATCTCGGTCCACTTTCTGGAACGCTTCCATAAAGACTGTTTTCTTTTCTCGAACAATTTCTTCAATGAAAAACACTATTGAATTCCGTTCGGACTCCAATTCATTCTTTCTACTAGACATTCCTCTATATCCTTCTGTAACTTGAACATAGCTTTCATCAGCTCGCAGGTTCAAACTAGATCGCATATCATCACTTTCTTGGGTCAATTCCTTGATAATATTTTCTACGTCAAAGGGCTCTGATTCAACTAATTCTTTATATCCCAACCACATTAGGTCGTTGTAGGCCTGAGATTCTTGAGAAGAAAAGTTTGAAACGTCCTTTTTAAGAGCAACGGTTTCCTTTTCGATTCCGTTAAATTCTCGCGAGAACTGTCTTTCTTGTTCTGAAAGTGATTTTATTCGTCTTTCATATTCCTGAAGTACTGAATATGACCCTCCTGCCGTTTCTATTATTCTCTGTTCCTCTTCTCTTAACTCTATTAGTTCTGCCTCCAAATATTCTGAGCGGCTGCTGGCAGTTTGCAGTTGATGAAGTTTTTCTTCATTTTCTGCCCTCAGCGTTTCTATTTCACTCTCCAGGTCCAGTTTCCTTTCACTTTGAATCTTGAATTCATTTTCAGCCGAAGAATAGGAGGTTACCATTTCTCTCGTCTCGATCTCTGACATTTCTATTAATTTCAAGAGCTCTTTTTTTTCGGAATTCAACTGGGAAAACTCCAAGGTTGCATTATCCACCAAACTTTCACTTATCTTAGTAGAATAGAGACTTACTGCATTTTCTATAATATCAACACGTCTGTTGAACCCTTGCAGCTGGTATTCAACAGTTCTAGCTTCGTTAGACGTCGACAGTACTTCTTCATCCATATCTCCAATTATTTTTTCTAGCGTGTTTATTGATTCATTCAGCTGGCTCGTCTTAATACTTGATTCAGTAACGATATCGTCAAAGCTTTTTTGATTTATCTGCCTTTTCTCTATTAGATTGTTTATTTCTCTAAGAACTTTCTGCTTTGCTTTCATAACTTCCTCCAATAGTTGAGACGATTCTGTTAGAGAATTGATATAATTGCTTAGAAGGATGTCCAAAGTAAGATCAGAAAGTTTAGAACCGAAATCAATTGACATTGAACGAGCCTGAGGTTCGAATAGTTCGCCATCTATGGTGACTGTGCGATAGCCTTCTTCTGATAATTTGTACGCCTTGGACGCAGTTCTAACAAGAATGATGTTCCCGAACAGGTAGGCCGGCAGATTTTTGATGGATGATGATTGCACAAAATCAGCCAGGTTTCCTACTATATTATGATCATTTTCGACTAGGCGGATTTTTTCAGCATTTTTAATTAATTCCAGTGGAATTATTCTTAGACGAGGAATATTCCTATCCTTTAGATACGATGCGAGCTCGATCATGTCTTTAATGGAGTAAACAACACATGCCTTCATCCAGTCAGAAGCGGCGGCAAAAACAGCTTTTTGATATACGGCATCCCATTCTAGTAAGTCTTTTACTAATCCTACAATTTGAAACTCCATTTGACGGTTAAATAGTTCAACCAGAGCAAAATCTTCATTCATAATATTATTTGCTAACGCAATGCGAGTTTGATAGGTAGACGAAAATCCCTGAGCTTTGCTCAGTATTTCAGAACAGGCTCGTAGATCCTCTTCAATTTTTTTTGCATCG
>JALZOS010000075.1 GCA_030913755.1 Thermoproteota archaeon
ACAATTAATTTAGTAACAGTGACTGTAATTTTCTCCCAAATAAAATGGGTCATAGACTTGGTGTAAGTCCTTTTCAATGAATTGTCTTTTTACATACTCTTAATTTCCTTTCCAAATTTCAAGATCTGAACAAATAGAATTTCCTAACGAGAATTGTATGTTGTCGAGATAGGAATAAAGGCATTTTATAGTGCCTTAGAGTCAGATTGGTTAGAAAGAATATTCTCAATCATATCGTCGGGAAGTAAGATTTTTCTTAGTTTGATACGTTTTGGGCCGAAAATCTTTGGCTGATTGAATGGAGTTAATAGACATAAGCTTCTAGAAGCTCTAGACTTGTATCAATTTCAAGTTGGGCATGATACATCACGTCCCTAGAGTGATAAATGAAAACTAGCTCCGACTCCTCATAATCATGTTGTTTCAAAATAGATTTTGTGCGATGGAAGTACAAATTTTAAAAAACTGAATTCTCGGAAATATATTGTACTGCATTTTTTTATGCATATAATTCATTCGAGGTATAAGGATTTGATTTCTCCATTGAACGAGAAATTCAATGATTGGTTCCTCATTACTGAAAAAAAATGAAAATTGAGCCGGTAAGTTTAATTGGGACTTTTGCCTGAAAAAAGAAAGGGTAGTTAAATGCAGAAAGCTGTGACTGTAAGCACAGAACTAATATTTTCTATATTAGCCGACAGGCACAGTGTCAACATTTTAAAAGCAGCTTTTTCTGGCATGAGGGCTTCTTCTACTAATTATGTGAGTAATTTAAGTAAAAAGCAGTTTTATGTTCGACTAAAGAGATTATCTGACGCCGGATTGATAGAAAAACGTGAGTCATTCTATAGAACAACAACGTTTGGATCCTTAGTATTTCATTCTCAGGTCAGGACTATGGAAGAAGCTATTTCTAATTACTGGCAGCTGAAAAGTATAGATGTATTAAGGGCACGGAACGACTTTCCTGTGCAAGAAAAGGAAACGATAGTTAACGAAATTCTCTGTACCGCTGACCTGAAAAGTCTACTCAATTCGACTCATTTAACCGCGTTCAGTATAATAAAGAATTACGACGCTCTGGTTGTGGAAGTATTAAAGTTATTGGAAAATGCTGAAAAAGAAGTGTACTTTGCCACCAGATATCATCAACCTCATGTTTCAAACAAAGTGTTTGAAAAGTTTGGCAACGGTGTTCTACTGCATGTCTTGGATGGCAATCCTGAGCAGATTAGCGTCGAGAATAGACTCAATGCCATAATTAGGACACCACCAAATAGGGAAACTTCCGATCTGGTGAGTGGAATATTGAGATCCAACAGATTCGATCTGAAGAGATTGCCCACATTACCTATTAGTTTCATAGTCGTAGATGGTAATCAGGTAGCGTATGAGACAGTGAATTATGCAAATCCCGAACAATTCACCACAGCTATATCGAAATATGATGACGTACGTTTGGCTCAGCAGTTTATTCAGTACTTTAAGCATCTTTCAAAGGATGCTACAGTACCGCGGCTTCTCGAACAAGCAAGAAGCCAAGTGAACTAAGGCTAGTTTCAGGTGTCATTTTGAATTACTTTAGAAATACACTTTAGCTGATAACGAACCCGTGCCATCTATTTTCTAGCATCTGATTATGAACAAGACAATACGAGGGATCGTCTCCCAATTGGATACAATAATCCCAAAAATTCGGCGAAAAAGGTAAGAAAACTCATGATTTTTGAAGTTTATTTAGCGCTGGTTCATAAATTCCTTAAAATGGGAAAATGTCCCATATTATGACTACTAATCCATATGTAGACATCATACTTAACATGTGGTGGAGTCGTGCTAAATTGATCACTATAGGAGAAGTATTAAGGAGTTTGTCTGATATCAATTCGTTGGAACTATTTAAGACCGTAGCCTTGTCAGGTGGCAACAGTACGCGTCTAGCTCGTAGACTCGATCTTTCACGCAAGCAATATTATTCTAAGATGTCTAGGTTGATTAAGAATGGTCTTATAAAGAAATATCGCGGAAACTTTTGCCTTACCATTTTTGGTATCACTATATATGAAGTAATAGAAGAATTGCGAATTATGTCGGATAGGTCTTCGGCGATTAAGACACACAGCCTATCTCAAAATCTAGTATGCTCATTACCGGTTAATGACGAGTCCGAAACGATGGCTAATAGAAGAACCCGAAACAATAACCAAACAATTAATCTGGAATTAATAACTGTACCTCTTATAGGTTAAGAAACGGGTGGTTCTCCTGAATATTTCCTAAGTTTCGACCTTCAACGAATTAATTTTCGACTTTCAATGACCTCTTTGTCAAGAAATAATTGGAGTATGAGGTTTCTTAGCTCCAGTGACCGTGGGTTATTCATGGTCATTTATGAGTAACGAAGAGCATCAAATGTGTTCTTATTACTTATCATAAGAACAAATATGTGAAACGGGGCATCATATTAAAAAATAAAATCATTTTTCCTAGAATATTATTAAGCAATAGAAGGAGTATCAATTTGTCAGCATAGGGGTAAAATGAATATTTCATGCATCAGGGTTGGGGCATGATAGGACCTATCAGTCTACATTGCTCTTGCCTCGCACAAATGTCTGCCACCTGGGATAGATATGAGAAAAGATGGTAGTCATAAATTTGATTTGAGGCATGAGATAGAATAATCAAGTAGCCTAAGTAATGACTCCGCTCAGAAACCAAACGTGGCGGTCTTTCATGCAAGTCAAAAGTCGAACCTGTGTTACAATTTACTATGGTTATTTCGTAACACACAACATATATCATTAAACATGCTAAGTGAATGGATTGAAGCAGATCAACTGATAATCCTAGTAAGCGAATAATTAATTAGGAAATACCAGTGAACATTAATCTACTTGCGCGAACTAATCAACGTTATTGACCCACTCTTACAGTGCTGTAGATGGATATGCAACTAGTGAAGGGACTAAGAAATACGTTGACAATGCAATTAATAATAACGAAATATTGCGAAGTCATTTTCGTAGCTTTGAGGGGCTACTTTTGTCAAGTATAGGAATGGGGACATATCTAGGCGAGCCTACACCACACGATGATGATCTGGTTGAAAACGCTGTTTATGAATCTGTGAAATCTGGGAGTATAAATGTAATAGATACTGCAATCAATTATAGGCTAATGAAATCAGAGAAGAGTATTGGAAGGGCCATTGATCGTCTTGTTAATGACAATATTATTTCCAGAAATCAAGTATTCATATGTACCAAGAATGGTTATATTACTAATGATGGAGACTATTCTTCAATAGGTATGATGGAATATATTCAAAAGATGTTCATATCCCCTGGTTTGATAGATCCTAGCGATATAAGCTCTGGATATCATGTACTTAATCCAAATTATATCGCAAGATGTATAGACAAGTCATTAGTGAACATGAGGCTAAACACAATTGATCTGGTTTACATCCATAACGCGTATGAAGGCTGGTATGCGGATATTGGGAAAACTGAATTTTATGAATCGATTGCAAAAGTGTTTCAAACTTATGAAAGATACCGTTCAAATAATAAGATACGATACTATGGAATGGCAACATGGACATGTTTCAGAGTACCACAAGATAGTAAAGAGTATCTTTCGTTAGAAGATATGATCAGGATAGCCGAAGACATAGGTGGCATGAACCATGGTTTTCGATTTATACAACTTCCATATAATTTAGCTTATAACGAAGCACTCTTCCTCAAGAATCAGAATGTAGGCTCTGAAAAAGGTCTTACAATACTAGAGGCATGTAATAGATTAAATGTAGGCGCGTTTACGAGTGTGCCACTGTTTCAGACAAGATTACTAAATGCTAAGATTCCAGAATATTCAGGAATTACTGATCAAGTACTTAAATTGATACAAATAATTAGATCAACTCCTAATGTTACTGCTCCACTGCTAGGACACAAGAATCCTGCACATGTGAATCAGAATATTCGCATTGCCAAAATACCGCCGCTTAATGAATTTGAATTCGAAAAGGCTCTTGATATACTTTCTCAAAGATCACTATAACTTGACCTTCAGAAATACTGGCGATGGAAACTAGAGCCAGACCCAAAGTATCTATGATGGTATCATTACTTAGGCATTGGCCTAATCTACTATCCTGGTTTTATCAGTGTTCTCCCCTTATAGTTAATATCTTTATGTCCGGATTAATTTTCTTAGTATTTACCGTTAACATGGCACTTCTATCGGTAGCAGTTTCTCCGCGTATTACCACAACGACGACCTTTCCTGCTAGCTGTTTTATCCTGTCTAACAATCACCGGGGGAAGCCAGCAGCCTGGCTTTATCAACATTATTCAATCGATGTTGGATTGTGGTAATTCCAATATCCTCAAGAGTTTCAAATTGGGATTAGAGATGGAATTTGTGACTGGGGAAGATGACTCGGAAGAAAAGGGAATAAAATAATGACTACGAAAAAGAAGAAAACTGTTGAGAACATTTGGGGCATACTTCCATCGATAAAAAATTCTGAAGAGTATGATCCATTCAATCCGCCTTACAATTCATTTTTCTCAGGATGTCCATTCACTAACAAATTTTAGGGGCTTTATTTTAGCGGGAATCTGACAGAATGAATTCCAACCCGCATTCTTACGATTTAGCTACTAACAATCCATTGAAAGCTTTATATCTAAATTTATAGTGGTTAAATGCTCTGGTTACCTTAGGATGAGCGTGAGAACGAGAGTTGATAGCGAACAGGATATATACTTCGCCAGCTGGTTGTTATAACTACATGCCCAGAGGAGCGGAATAATGTTATCATCTAAGGATATTCTGAGTGTTATGAAGGAGAAGCCTCTAATATGCACTCCGATAGCTGCTGACAATTCAGAATCATACCTAAATTCACTACTGTCAGCAAAAAATATGGGATCTGATATTGCTGAATTTAGGATTGACTATTTCAACAACATATCATCAGAAATTCTACATAATGTTATCAATGAATCTGAATTGCCATTAATAGTAACAAATAGAAATAGAGAAAATGGTGGCATGTTTTCTGGTGGAGAAGATGTTAGACTTGAGCTTCTAGAGGCAGCTATCGAATCTAAACCTTCATTTATAGATATAGAGCTAGCAATAGACAAGGAAAAACGGGATAATATTATTCAAAAAGCAAGGATCAATGATGTTGGTATAATATGTTCATATCATGATTTTAGGCACACTCCAACGCCAAATGAGATATTGAAGATTTATTCTGATATAAATGAAACAGGTGCAAATGTAGCGAAAATGGTATTTACACCAGTAACAGATGAAGATATCCGCAATATCCTATCTGTAACAGAGAAGTTTAGTAACAACGAGATGCTTTTTACTATATTTGGTATGCGTCAGAAAGGCCAGATTACGAGAATGCTTACACCATTGCTTGGAGCATGCCTGACATATTGTTCTCTGTATAATGATCCAAATAACAATCTAGGACAAGCTGATCTCCAGTCAACAAGGAAATATTTCGATATGATGGGAACTAAAGGATGGTCAGTCATTAGGAATAAGAGAAACGTGTTGTTGAACTTGGATGATATAGAATTTAATGAAGATGGCAGCTATCCATTAGCTTCCATCGATCAGCTACTAAAATAATATAAAGAAACAACAAGTTTATACTTGGAGAATTTATCTATCAGTTACGGAAAATTGATTTAATACTATTTCTTGTTTATTTAACATTTTGGCAGTTGTGAATATTCATCATTACGGGTTCACATTATTTCGGTGGATAATATTTCTTCTCCCAAATACCGCCACTGTTGCAGGCTGCGATCCCACCGGAAGTAATAGATACGTCTATCGAAGGGAGATAGAATGATAGATCCTTCACATGGGTTTGAATTGAGAGAAATTGAGAGAAATTGAAAGCATATACAGACCGGTCAATCATGAACTCTCTCGATCAACTGAAACTATAGCTTGTAGGGGGGATATCAAGAAGAATTTAAATATTCTGAACAATGTGATACGAAGGTTCATGAAGCTTGAATTACGCTCTTAATTGCAGCCCAGTACGGTAGGAAATCTAATAGTGAAACACAATCCTTATTATTAAATAGAGCATTCAAAATTACAAGGCATTTATCATCGAAAAGGGATGAAAAATACCATGTGTATGTTAAGAAAATAATGGTTTTTTATGCTATATTTGATCACAATTACTGCAATCTGACAAAATTTCCTCAAAAGTAAATAGAGCTATATGCTACCCTTAGTTAAGGAAATATATAAAATTTAAGAACTCGACCTTGAGCTTATATTCTGTTTGGATGTCAGTTTAAATAATGTACTAATGCAAATAACCAATGATGCTTACTGATTGTCTAATTAGCCTCCTATATGACATATTGTTAATCTCATCAATACCCAAGATAATAATGCTCAAGACCAGGGATAACGGGTTACCTCGCTCTGAAGTCTAGAATGACTAAATGATTTTAACTGGGTAGACCAATTGAGAACCTGGATGAACATTCATTCGAGTGGCTGGATTTTCGTATAGGTATTCTCTATAACTGTGAAAAGCGAAATCCATAAATTGAAATATGTTGTTATGAGTATTAGAATATGAGTAATTCTGGGTCCTCTAATAAATACAATGATCCAACTTTACCAGGATACGATCCGAGTAAACCAGTAGGAACTGCACAATCTAGTTCGAAAATCTCCACCTCACCTTCCTCAGGGAATATTAACAAATTCAATGATCCAACTTTACCAGGATTCGATCCGAGTAAACCAACAAACGCGCACGTGAGCCCCGAACCTCAATATACTCCTACACCTAGGTCATCATTACCTCCTCATCTGAGAGGGTACTTTCGCGCTCCAAAACTATAGACGAAAGCCGTTAAACTCCCGCTTCGCATTTTATTGTCGTTTAAATCCTTGTATCGATGCAATTTAATAAATAGATTAGCAAAGAATCCAAAATAGTTCCGAACTTAGTTGTAGTTGACATGAATAGCCATGGGAAATCAAAAACTATTAAGATATCTATCCATATGGTCGAGGGCTGTTAGGATAAGGTTTCTCCTAGCTTCGATAATAGCAGCAGTAAATGGAATTGCCATTAGCATTTGGAAGAATAATCCATTTGATCCAGTTTACGCTACACTCACTATTTGTGGAGTTATTTGCTTGCATACAAGCGTGGACTTGCTGAATGATTATTGGGATTATAAAAGAGGAATAGATACAACTACTACAAGAACAAAATTTAGCGGCGGTACAGGGGTATTGCCAGAAAAGCTCCTATCGCCAAAATCAGTATACGTGACAGGTATCTTGTTCTTAATACTAGGCACTATTATAGGGATACATTTCGTTACTGTTCGTGGAATTGTGATTCTACTGATTCTCTTATTCGCAACTGTTTCCATCTATTTCTATTCAACTAATATTGTTAATGCCGGATTAGGTGAAGTCTTCGTGACTGTGAAAGGAGCCATGATCGTATTAGGTTCTTTCTATGTTCAAACAGGAAACATGGACCCCACGGCATTTTTTGTTGGGATAATAATAGGTTTACTCTCTGCATGCGTCCTATTAGTCAATTCATTTCCTGATTATGATGCAGATAAGAATAAAGGTAGACGTACGCTTTCAGTGATGTTGGGGAAAGATCGTGCGAGTAAGGTTTTACCCCTTCTAATGACGCTCATCTATAGCATGATCATACTAGGCGTAGTTTTCAAGCTAATTCCATCCTATGCACTAATATCTTTGCTGTCGTTACCGATAACTATACGGGCAGTAATCCGCCTCATCAAGAACCATGATAATCTGAATGAATTAGTCCTCTCCATGGCCGATACAGTATTATGTTCTAGAATCGTTGGGGCAGTTACCGCAGCCAGCTTCTTGCTATGATTCCTTAAGTTCATTATGCGGGTAATTAAGCAAAGTACGATAACGATATTATACTAGTATGCATCGATGGCAACTACCTCTGTTGATAGTTAAGTAAAGTCAGTCTAAGTAAATTTCTTTCTATTCTGCCGTTCGATCGTCGTACTTTTATATTCCATCTTACTAAATTATAGTTAGTGTATTGCGTATATGGAAGTCGATTTGGCAAAACAATTACGCGAATCACTGAAAGCAAAGGAATTGGGTCTACATATTCACTTCTTCGATAAAATTGAATCGACCCAAGATTATGCACTTTCGATGGCTCAAAATGATTCTCACTCAATGCATGGTTCTGTAATAATCGCTGATGAACAATCCTGTGGGAGGGGGAGAATGGGAAAGAAATGGGTTTCTCCCACAGGAGGTTTGTGGATGTCGATCATATTGCAACCTAGATTTGCATCAAGAAAGATTTCCCTCATTCAGTTCATAGGTGCATTAGCAGTGGGAGATAGCATTTTGGAAATGACTGGCATAGTATGTACACACAAATGGCCCAACGATATATTAATTCAGGGAAAGAAGGTATGTGGGATTCTTGTTGACGTCAGTTTCGAAGGTGACAAAGGTAGAACCGTAGTAATGGGGATTGGTTTGAATGCTAACTTTTCGACCGACGAATTATGTAATTCAGCAACTTTGGAAGGATGTTCTGACGTTACTACTCTAAGAGATGAACTAGAGTACGACATCGAATTAACTGACATCACTAGATTGATAATTGAAAAATTAGAACATTATTATCTGCTTTTGGAAGAGGGCAAGACAAGGGAGGTAATAGAGAGCTGGAAACGAGGATCAGAAATTTTTGGTCGGAGAGTGACCGTTAAAGATGGGAACGAGGTACTTGATGGACGAGCTTTGGATCTAGATGATTGCGGTGCTTTATTAATCACTCTTGCAGATGGATCCGTCAAGAAAATATTGTTCGGAGAGGTTAGACTTAGTTATGCCGTTTGACCGAAAATCGTGGATAATTCAAATAGTATTTGAGTGCGTACATTGAATTATTATATTACTTTTAATGGTGCTTATTGTCATTATGTATATTTCATTCTGCTAGAATAATGTTTAGCTTTAACTTATCTACTAGAACGAGAATGTTATTCATAGTATCTTATTGCTTGGAACAGCATTCTCAAAAAATAATATCATACTCCTTCTCGTAATAGCTATAGTAGGTATTGGATTGTCTATTATTTCTTATCAATATTCTACTATTACAGCGTCTGAAATTGCAGAAATTGCTGCGCAGGACGTAAAGTCAAACGTAAACATTCAAGTGTACGAACTGGCCCGAATATTGGTAAGAAGTATAGAATCCATATCTGTTAATCTTAGAACACTGAGCTCCGCTATTTTGTTCTCGGAGAACGGGAATGCGGGATCCTACAACCTCATGAATGCGGCGCAAAGGGGAACTAGCGAACTCACTGAAGGATATTATTGGATAGATGGTGATGGTAAGCTCCTCGCAACAAGTGACGATAACAATTTGGGCACTAATACAATAGGGGAGAATCTAAGTAACAAAGAGTACTTTTCCGTGCCCAAAATGACGAATAAACCATATTTTGGTACTGCTGTCGAGGCGAAGAATAATTTTTCCCATCTTTATATTTCCTTTCCAATCATCACCACATACAATGGATCCAATGACATCACTAATCGTAATAATAGGGAATCTGACTTCAAAGGGGTAGTAGTTGCTGCCATAAGTCTTGGAGACTTGGGTCGTTTCTTGCAAAAGGAGCTTTCACCAAATTTCGAAAGCACCTTGGGTTTAATAGATAGAAATGGTGTCATATTGTATTCACGGAATGAAGCAGTAGTGGGTCGGAATTACCTTGCCCCAGAATTTCAATCTCTGATACCCGCAGAGATTAAAGATTCCTACAACAAAATATTGGAAAATGGTTTACAGGGCAAATCGGGATCACAAGATCTTCTCCTTCGTGGTAACGTAACTACCTTAGCTTATCAGCCTGTTGTCCTAGATGGAAGACACATCTGGACATTGTATTTAAGCGCACCTCACAACCTAGCTAGTAATGTTGGTTTTATAATCAATCAACAAAAAAATTTTAGCACAATAGTAGTCATCGTAATTGGTTCACTAGCATTTGGTATTGCCTTTTTAATACTATCTTGGAATAAACGATTGGAAGGAGCGGTAACCTCGAGGACATTAGAATTAAAAAAAGCAAATGAATCCTTAACAGAGTCCAATATGCTTCTTGCCTCAGCAAATAAACAACTAGAAATTCATGATAGAATGCAAAAGGAATTTATCAATGTAGCGGCCCATGAGCTTAGAACTCCTATAATGCCTATCTTGGGAGAAGCAGAACTTATCGAGGACAAATTTAGTGGTAATAAGAGTTCTGCTGAAGTCGACAAGGATCAAATTACTGTAATTATTCGTAATGCGAAGAGACTCGATCGACTTGCAGCAGACATACTTGATGTTACCCGCATAGAAGGAAAGTCATTACAGTTAAACAAAGAGCGCTTTAAAATCGATGAAATATTGTCACAGATTGTAAAAGAGACTCGACGTCTAATCGAAAATGATCCAATGAGGAATGAAAAGGTCGATATCGAGTATGAATCGGTAAATATTGAAGTTAATGCGGACAAGAGCAGGATAACGCAAGTTATATCAAATCTTGTTAGCAACGCAATTAAGTTTACCAATGAAGGAACAATTTCAATTTCTTGCAAAATAGAAGAAAAGGAAATATTGTTGCTAGTGAGGGATTCGGGAAGGGGAATAGATCCGGAAATTCATTCTCGCTTATTTTCTAAATTTGCTTCAAAATCTGAACAGGGAACAGGACTTGGGCTCTTCATCTCAAGAAGTATAGTAGAATCTCACGGAGGAAGAATATGGGCGTATAATAATGATAGTTCAACAGGTGCTACGTTCGTATTCACTTTGCCAATATAGGCCTTAGGTCGATGCCCACAGTCTCTTGCCTCCTAAATCCTCAACCTAGTTTCTATATTCGATAAATATAGTGCATTACTATACCGTCTTTAGTTCTTATCATGCATGTGACACGTCTTCTATTTCACTCTACAAACTATTGATATGTCATTTACATTTGTTCCTGTGTTAAGTGTAACAATTACCGATTTCAATTTCTTGAATAAAGTATAACTGTCATGTCTACGCAGAAACGAGGATAGATCCAAATTCTTTTTGGAAATCTCTGATATTGTTTTAGGGGTAACTATTGCGCCTGCAGCATTCGAATTGCCATCAATTCCATCAGTGCCCATGCATAAAATTGTGAAGTCCTTGTTGGTCCATGATTTAAATTTTATTGCAGCAGCAAGAGCAGCTTCGTGATTCCTACCACCCAATCCAGTCATTTTGGTACCTAATTCTACTGTTGTTTCGCCTCCTAGAACGAATGCGTATGGTACTGATGGGGGCAAGAAGTCATCAACGAGTTTATGGAGAAAATAACCATGGTTCAACGCCTTTCCTACAAATGATGAACCTAAATTCATAGTTTTTATTCCTTGGCTATTAAGATACGAAAATACACTTTTACAGGCAACTGCGTTACTCCCAATAAGAATATTATGTACTTTCCTGAACACAGGATCAGCAGGTTTTGGTGTATCTTCAATCTTTTTTTTGATTCCATCAGCTATTGTATTCATAACAGATTCTGAAACAACTTTCCCATTATTCCACAATTTGTATTTTTGAAGAATCAACTTTGCATCATGGAAAGTCGATTTATCTGGGGCAGTTGGTCCAGAAGCAATTATATCTATTTTATCCTCTACTACGTCAGATAATATCAAACTAATTAAAGTACATCCCTTTCCAAGAATTTTAGCCAGTCTTCCTCCCTTTATCGCCGATACGTGTTTTCTTATAACATTGATCTCATCAATTGAAGCACCTGATGCTAATAATGTAGAAGTAATCTTTTGCTTTTCTGCTAGAGTGATTCCGTTCATGGGCAGCGGCATCAATGCGGAGCCACCTCCTGAGATTAAGACAAATACTAAATCATTACGAGTTACACTATCTAGTACAGATAGTATTTTCTTTGTACCTTGTAGCCCATTTTTATCTGGCAACGGATGTCCTGCATGTGTAATTGACAGTATGGTTCGTCTTGTACGTATATCATATGGGATAGTGATCGCACCACCATTAACTTTACCCCCAAGAACATGGATTACTGCCTCAGACATGCCGGCTGTCGCTTTACCGGCACCTACTAGGTAAATTCTATCGAATAGAGATAGATCAAATCTTTTTGATTTACAGTCAACATCGGTTATGCATAATACTGATCCGGCTAATTTCATACTTTTCTTAATAAGGAAATAAGGATCAACTGACTTTAACGCCACTTCGACAGCCAGAAGTGCAATTTTAAGGGATTGAACACCCGAATTATGCTTCAACAAAAGACGTTTGTTGTGAATCCTTGCAGCACACATATATCGAGATATCTAAGGCACTCGGTTTTATTAATGCGATGCAGGCGTGAACAAAGATTTTACCATATTCAACTTGAACATGACCCTTAATCGCAATCCTACAAGCGGCGAGTATTACAGGATCATTTGTTTAACCATGGATATTTTCTGGAGAATATTGTTTCTGTTGTAGATCTTTATCCATAGATTACGCTATCTTTACATTTTTAAAAATTCTTCGTCCAGGTACAGCATCCCATCGAATATCAGCGCAGCCCACAATTGAGCTTTAAGAACGTCAATGTTATCTTTCGATTAAATAAAGTGTAGTTAATCGGTTTTTGGAAGCCGCTTCTTTCTTCCTTGCAAAACATCAGTGAAGGTTCAGATAAACTTTGCCCTAACGATCGTTCAATAATTTTCGATACCTTATGCGCTCTAATTCAAGACAAGACTCGAGTGTGTGTTTAAATAATAGATGCCTATGCAGCGCTACATAGTGCAGCCTAGATGAAGCCAAATTGGAGCTGTACGGCTTGTGGCATGTACTCTGGACGGCGATATTGCGTACAGCGTCACATAAACAACATTCACAAGGGTAACGCCAACGCGATCCCATTTGTAGAATATTTGGTTGGCCGAAGAGAGAGATCATATCCCCCCCGCAGGTAGACCTCCCTTTGGTTCCCAGAAGCAGAGAATTC
>JALZOS010000081.1 GCA_030913755.1 Thermoproteota archaeon
ATCTTTTTTTTTATGCTATTGAGATGGAAGAATATGGGCAGTAGCAGGGATAGGTTCTATTAATGTAATCTGTCTTCTTGACATATTCTCCATTATTAGATCAAATTTAATCTCTCTTAAGCTCTCCGGGACGCCTATCATTACTTGATCAGCCGTCAAGATATTTGACGCGTTATTTACTATTTCATCCATTTTCTTGTGATAACGGAAAGCCTCAACTATGTAATTAAGATGGACAAGAAGCGCTTCGTTGATGTTGATTCTCATCTTTTTTGACAATTTCTCCATTATCATTTCGATGGAGTTAAACAACATTTGTTCGTCTATTTCATCACCACAACGATAAATTCTTATTAACGGCGCTGTGTCAGGTTCTCCTTTTACAGTAACCCTAACATGTAACAGAAGGATCTGGCACCTCTCATTTTTTGGCGTCCTTGCCATAGTTGAGCGGAGGTCTCTTTGGAATGCTTGCTTTGGGTCCATTACCAAAGTCGTAAGTATGTCCAGACCCTCGGTAAAATTTAGGTCTTACAGGGTTTCCACCAGTGAGTCCCTTCTTAGTTAATGATAAGCCAGCAAGCAGTTCAACTATAAGCCTGTTTGCTAAACCTGAAGTGATGCCACCATTATACGAATTACCATCACTAACATCGTAATTTGGTGCGACTTCTACCAAGTCAAAGGCAAACCTATCAGGATCAAACGAAGTGGAAAGAAGCCGCATTAGTCTCATACCTTCTCTAGAAGTCAGACCATTTGGTTCTGGTTCGCCTGTACCCGGAGCATAGGCCGGATCGAAAGTATCAATATCCCAACTTATGTACACGGCATCGACATTATCATTAGCCCTATCTGCTGCCTCTTTAGCTATTTTGTCTATCCCCATTTCTTCGACATCAAGCATAGTAAACCATTGAAAGTCTTGGTCGGCCATCCATTTATACAAATCAGGACCAGGCCAATACCCGCGAGGTCCTATCAGAGTATAGTTCTTACCCTTAAGGCATCCAAGCTCCATTATTCTCCTGATGTGCGCTCCATGATCATACTTGAAGCCGCACAGTCCCTGTGGAGCGCAATCTGCATGCGTATCGATATGGATCATTCCTATGTTCTTATACTTCTTCGCGAATGCGCGAACATTTGCAAAAGTAATTGAATGATCCCCACCCAGCATAACGGGAATGCCGTCTATATCAAGAACTTCTTTAACCTTATCAGTCATCCTCCTGTGGGATTCCACAACATCCCCAGGAGACACTGACACATCACCATAATCCACACTCCTGAACACCCCGAAGGGATCAACTCCGGTTTCTATATTGAAGTGTTCATACGGTGGCGATGGGACAGTGGAGGCAGCGCGAATTGCACGCGGACCATATCTTGCTCCTGGACGAATAGTGGTACCAAAGTCAAATGGCTCTCCAATTATAGCCACATCGGGCTTAACTTTCTTTAGCTCCTCGTGGCTTCTTAGCCATGGTAGTTTCAAAAATGTGGGTATGCCTACAAAAATTGGTTCGTCGTTTCCTCTGTAAGAATCACCATAAAATTCCATTCCCATGTTTTATCTATTTGTAATCAATTACTAAGTATTTTTTAAATATTGCTAGGTAATCTACGTTTACCTTCTAAACAAGCGATCTATTTTACGTACTGCAAAATGAACTGAGTTGTTCGACAGTCGAATATGCATTTTGAACAATGCTTAAATATTAAGTAAATATATGAAATGGAGTCATGGCTTTATTAGACGGGTATGGCATTGCAGTCATCGCCTTTTTGGTATTGTCACTGATAGTCGGTACGTTGACTTCTCGGCTTGTGAAGAAAAGTAGCAAAAGGTATATGGTAGCTGGTAAGACTCTTCCGCTTTTCTTTGTGGGAACAATGCTTGCTGCCCAATCTATAGATGGTAATTCTTCTCTAGGCAACGCTTCTTTGGTCTACCAATTCGGTTTTTGGGCTGGGGCTGCTATACCGATTGGCCTGGCAATGTGCCTAGTACTCACCGCGGTATTCTATGGGAAGAAGCTCAACAAGATGTCACTACTTACTCTTCCTGACTTTTACTTCAGGAGGTTTGGGGGAGGGGCTGAAGGTATTTCTGGCATACTTATGATGATTAGTTTCATTGTCCTAGTAGCTGGTAACTTTGCTGCCAGCGGATTTATTTTGTCCGCGGTGTTACACATAGACTTCTTTTGGGCAATGTTCATTGCAGCCATAGTTGTGCTAGTTTATACATATGCAGGTGGTCTGTTTTCCTCGGCATACACCGATATATTTCAAATTTATCTAGCAATAGGTGCATTTTGGGCGGCCTTTATCTTCTTTGCTGCAGGGTACTCCGGAGTTGATTTTGGTACTATTCTTGGTAACGCACCACCTGGATATCTGGATCTCTCGGGACTCACGGATATGGGCAATGGTGCTCTTATAAATTGGGCAGGGATATTGGCCCTCGGTTTAGGCGATATTGTGGCTCTTGACTTCATGGAGAGAGTTTTTGCGGCTAGGAATGGAAAAACCGCTCAGAGGGGTGCATTCATGGGTGCAGGATTGACCGCTCTTACAATCATTCCCACAAGTATGATGGGAATAATTGCATTGTATTTCTTGCCGTCTCTTGCTGATCCCTTTACAGCATACCCTGATATTGCCCTTAATCATGTCCCCTTTGCGATAGGCGCCGCCCTGCTAATGGGTATTCTGGGAGCATCCATGTCAACAGCAAATGGAGGGCTTCTTGCTATATCCAGTGTTATGTCAAGAAACATCATCCAAAGAGACATACTTAGAAAATGGCTGAAAAGGCCCGGTATGGAAGATGCTAAACTGCTTAGGACTACAAGGATATTTACGATACCAATGATGATAGCTGCCTTTATCTTAGGATATTTGTTGCCACAGCCGGGAGTCTATCTTATCCTGGCTTTTGATATTGTGTTTGCAGGAGCCTGGGCGCCTCTTACATTAGGATTATTCTGGAAGAAGGCTAATGCGCCAGCAGCTATCACCTCACTCGTGGTTGGAACTGGTCTCCGATTGCTTCTGTTTTACGTAATTCCTCCATCTCTTGCAGGCCTTGATACCATGATACCCCCAATTATATCATTCGCACTATTCATAATAGTAGCTCTTGCGACACAGAAGAAATATCCGGGAATAGAGAGACATGGCGTCATAGAATATGTTCCGCCAGAAGAAGACGTAGTCAGGGGCGTAGATTTGAACGGGTACGTAAGTCCTTCTGGACTTAAATACTCCTGAGCAAAACATTTGCTCTTGAAGGGCCCCCTCGACTCAAATCCAAACTGCATGGATTCAAAAACTTAATTAGTTGACAGAATGCTGAAAAAATTTGTGCCAAGTAGAGGATATGCTACAATTGGATTGAAGCCTGCTATTCTTGGTGAGTTACAGAAAATCACGGATGAATACTATCCGGGCATGTTTCTTCCTAGCACTTTAATAATTGTAATGAACGAGTTAAAAGGCGGATATTACTCTGTCGATATGTATAACCTGAAAGAAGATTTTTCCGGTCGATATACGTCCTTAACATTAAGGTCTGATGTAAAGACTTGGCTTGACGACAACTACGTAAATTTGAAAGAGGAATATTATAGAAAATATAGAATAAGCAGCTTCACGCAGTTTGCAAGTATTTTCTTACTTAATGTGTTTGAATCAAAGCGTAAAAGTCGTGAATATGTAATTAGATTGAAGGGGTCAGATTTCAGCTGGCTTACGGAAGAATATGAAAAACGAAAACAGGAATATAAAGCCAAATACTCTGTCTATTCATTTGAGCAATTTGCAGATGTTTTTTTGAAGCAGCTCTTAGACAGGGTAAATTCTGCAAGGAATATTTTATCAATTTAATTTATTCGAAATTGTATGTATTTTGCGATCTCACTATAGAGGAAAAATCAAAGTAATAAGAGATAATTGAAAAATCTAATTGATAATTTTTTATAATATTAGCCCCGGTGGAAAAATTAACCATCATAATTTTTTATATACTTACAATATTGTATAATAATGGTTTACATCAAGATTCAAATATTTGAATCTCATTACGCCCGTCCGTCAAGGCATTGTCCATGAGAGTAACTACACTAGGAAGCGCTGCGGCTTCGCGGTACTAAGGGGAGATTCCAGATTGAAAGTGAAGATAATCTGCCAAAGGTAGAAAGTAAAACGAAGATTGAGGAAATCACAGTGCAGGAACAAGTAACAGTTTTCTTCCTTTTTTTATTCTCTCAATATACTTTTGTTAAACGACCACTAATCCGCTCCACTTGGCATAAATGATTATACAGGTGTAACAAAATTCAATAGCAACTGATACATATCAATCACCTTGCTCTTTCATAAAAAAAAATTGAATGATATAGATGAAGTAAAAGGACAAATTCTCAAAATAATTTCAAAGCGAGATCGTGATAGCCTATCTTCTCCAATGCCTTCAACGAGAGAGGTACAAGATCTTCTTTCAGAGTTTTCAGAATTTAATCCCAAGTGGAAAAAATTTCCTATATTATACAGAATCGCAAGAATAAAGATTTCTGATCCTATCGGGACAACGGCTTTCCAGGAAAATGTGGAGCTCCCAGATGTCAAGCACGATTTAGATCTTATCATAAAGATGCTAAATCATATGCGGCAACAGAAAAACCTCAAAGCAGTAAAGATGCCTCTGTTTATTAATCCAGACGAGATTTATCTGGCCCACAAAGAGGGAAGATTTCCGTTTATAGAAACAGAAATTATGTCCCAGATTATAGTTGTCTTTCAGAAAGGACAAATAATGTACGTTGGACTTGTCTTTGGTAGGAATTATGTATTGCTACAAGATTAGCTTGGATCTTCGCGAATGAATTGTATTAATCGTCGCCAATCTCTCATGACACTTGCTCATGTAAATATATACAATACGCAAGTATGTAACATGACTGGATGCTCTGTATCAGATGCGATACAAGCGCTGATATCATATTTACGTTTCTATTGCTAGGTATTGGTGACAACGTGTACCGTTTTCAGTAATAATTAACATTGTGATAAGGCCATTTATTGGCATAGTTGCCTATAATGGTCCTTAATTATTGCTTAGTAAACTTGTGAAACTTCATTGCGAATCTAAATACATCAAACACGTGATCATATGATCAGCGTATTACTCAACCAATTGAGTTACTTTGGTCAACTAGAATAGAAGATTTGCTACGGTCAGCAAGTTTTTTCCTAATTTAAACAAAGAACCTTAGCTAAGATACAATTTCTATATTTGGACAGGATGCTATAGAATCAGGATAACTAGAATATGCTGGATGCTGAAGAGGGACCAAGCACAAATCGAGACCCTCAGCAAGGTACTATATAGAGTTTTTTGAATTCCTTGCAACAGTGAAAGTAAGTTGATTAAGACAATGAAGCGTTTAGAAAAATAATTCGCATTAACAAAGGCCGTATTCGTACTAACTCCTTCATACCAATACCGTTTTCCGGTAATCTCTAACTATTTCCTCAGGGCATGCACATTCACGACACCATAAGTGTATCTAATTGGCGAGAAAGCTTCTCATAACTGGTTTATTTTTATCTTTTTGACTGTGCTTCAGTTTATTTTGTCGTTACGACCATTTATCTTGGACACTTGTCATTAATAGTGCGCTTCTTATCATGATATTATAAAATGTTGAAAATTCACAGCGTACCATCTCTGAATAATGTACTTCAAACGATTTCTGACGACAAATCTCTAACTCTATTTAATATGATCGCAATTGAATGCGATAAAGGTGTGGACAAATTTTCGCTTCTTGAAAAAATTAGTCTGACGCGTAAACAGTTTTACTTACGCGTATCATCTTTGTTGAAGACAGGATTGATTAACAGGGTATTAGGACGGTACTGCGTTTCATCATTTGGCAAAACCATCTATGAAATCCAATTACTATTTGTGACGGCTGTAGGTAACACTGAACCTAAACTTGAATCATCAATTAGTTATTAGTGGTAATCCCGTCGTGAAGATGGATCTATAGAGAATATCGCTTTAATGCTTTGTCACCTGTGTACCATGATAAAACATAGGCAGTGCGTTATTTCTCGCAGTGATAGAATAGTTAACAAACGAATAAAATCGGCATTCGTGCCACCTTGTCGAAAATTTGAACTCGCGCGTACTGGCAAACAAATCTAACACGCTATGTGCATCTCTGCAATATGGAAAACTATTACTATATTAGATGCATCTGTCTTCAAGCTACTTATATTCAACAAAACTCCCAAACATCGTTTAACAGATCACGCTTAATCTTCATGAATATGTAACCTATTATATTGGAGTTGTCTTTGCTATAACTAAACTTATAAGTTAAGTTCTCAAAGTTATACAATGGAATGTCCTCATTGTAGGGCTAAATTTGAACCGAATATGCGATATTACCCCATCGGATTGAACAGGCATGGAGAATATGGGTATGTATTATGGCAATCCTGCAATAATTGCGGTAAGTTTATTCTTTGTCTAAAGGAAACAAAGAGTCTTTCAGAACGCCCCTATGAAATAGATGGTTCTCATTTGCTGATGCATAAAGAAACAGAAATACAGCATGGAGAATCGGCAAGGGAAAAAGAAATTAACAAAAAACCAAAGAAGGGACGAGTAAAAGGAAAAAACTAGAGATTGAACCATTGGATAAACTTTACTCACAGCAATGCTTCACGCATTGTATACGTTAGGCGTAACTAAGTTTTTGAAACAATGGTAATAATTAGTTGAACTTTACAGTGTGATCAATGAGATTGAAGTTCAGACCGAAGATAAGGTAAGTCTCATCTAATGTACTTATGAATTAGTAGAGTTATCTTTAATTGTATCTAGCACATATTTTAATTCCGGATCATTCAGTAATTTATTGATAAACAATGGATGAATATGACATTATTTATTTCAATTTCTTATCAACGGAACGTTTTGTAAATTATAACCCCTTCTTGGAGTTGATACTGGCCTTTAGTTTGTCACAAGAAGGAATTCAGCACAACTTCGGTATTACACGGTCAACGTACCCAGTATTAGCCACCATAGCATATAACTCTCCCTCTTCCAGACTTCATAGAAGAACAGATGGGCAAAGATGAAAAGGAATCTGAAAAGCAAAGACAGGCTGCCCAATTTTACGCTCTACTTAAAGCAATAATGGATGAATTATTGAATTACACTAAGAGCAGACATATCAAGATTCCAGATGCATCGTTCGGACTTATCTATGACCAAAGAGATTCTATTCTGTTTAGCGGCAGCGATTCAAAAACAGGAAAGAAGATTTTCCTTTACAATGTCAGATTAATTGGAAAATCATTCGAAGAGAGAAAAGAACAGATGTTAAGAGACAAAACTCCGGAGACTTTTTTGAACTGGATAGCAGACCTTTGTTCTACATACTTATCCCCCTTTGTATATGATTACATTGTTAAGGAGCAACACCGAGGTGAAGGGACATCGGATAGGACTGTGAGGCAAATTGTTAGAGGGTTTATGAACAAACTTATGAATGATCCGGAATTGAAACATGTGTTAAATGCTATCAGGACCAAACCTGCCGATTCATAAATTGATAGACGCACCAATGAATGGTAGTCGCTGTTTGTCCAAAGTGTGACGAGCAGTATATGAACTAGCGGAAGTTCTAGGCATTAGTTATCCTGAAAATGCCATCATGCACTATGATGTCACTATTCACAATTCACCTCTTAAAGTTCACGTGAATATGGTTTACCAAAGGAGGAATTCACTTCTACCATTTTATTCAAGGCAACAGCACTAGTC
>JALZOS010000093.1 GCA_030913755.1 Thermoproteota archaeon
TTCCAAAGCTTGACCATGTTTTTGGAAGGTATCTGGTAGAAGGTTGAATCAATCTCTACATAGTCAAATACTTGAGAGTAATATGGTAGCCACCATTTTTGTTCTAGTTTCTCGGATAGAATAGACCCTGCCAGGAAATATAACTCCAGCCAGAACAGCCTGTGTAAATCTTCAAATTCCCCACTTACCTCAAATACCGACTAGTACAGAATAAGTCTTAGCAGCAAGTCAGAAAGTTGGATTGCATTGACTGACTTATTAGCAACTGGTTCTATGATTGCAATATGAAATACCGCAGCAGGACTGACCTCATAGCAGCAATTTTGAGTTCTGCTGCGGGAGAAAAGGGTGCGCTGTTAACGCACATCATGTACACTTCATTCCTTTCATACCCTCAAATAAAACAATTCTTACAATTTCTGATTGAACATGGGTTGATAGAACATAATGAATTGAATAAAGTGTATAAGATTACAGCTAAAGGTTTCCAATATTTAGAGTTATACAAACAAATTGATGAATTAGTCAAGAGACAGTAACTGGTAACTAACTGACTTATTTGCTATGATGAATATGATTGGATATGAGGTGAATACAAAGAATACTTCAGTTTTACAAGTTCCCTGACTCTTTCGTTATCTATTACGGTGGTAATTAATTTCATAATCTCCTCTTTTGTAATTTGTTCAGATGTACCTACCATATCTATTGCTTTCAATTTAGAATAGATCTTTGCAGTATCTTCCACTAACCTAATTGCATTAGATACAAGTTTTCCAAACGCGGTAAGGTGATAGAACCCAGTAGTTCTCTGGAGTATGCCAACGCTTGAAAGATGAGAAGTTACTGTATAGAATTGCTTTCTTGAAAGTTTCAGTTCCTCAATAATAGTAAGAGAATCATATTCCTTTGAGGAGGAATCAAGAATTTTAAGCATTCTTAGAGCAGAATCAGTAGATGCAGCTATCATGACCTGTAACACAGTCGGATTAAGATCAGACGACTTCATTCTAATCAGTACCTCAAATAGGTTAGAAATGGTATTATATAACCTATCTAAGATAAATTTCCTCATATATAGACAAATGAAATTTAACAACCATACAAGATCCATTACGACTGCTACTTGTACTGAAATCCATATCACTACTGAGTTGGAGTGCATTTTTCAGAAATACTACTTTAGTTTTCTACTCGGCTTGCGATAGATTTTCCAAAATCAGAATTGTGTCGTTCATCTCCAACAGAAGAATTATGGGCTTGAACGAAGCGTCCTACTTATTAGCAAGTTATCTCTACATCAGTTATGCGGTTTATAGTTCGTGCTAAAATTCCTACTCTAGCCGGAAATAAGATGGTTAAGGATCCTAAGTTCATACAAAACCTTGAAGAGTACATCAGTAAGGTCAAACCTGAAGCGAGTTATTTCTTTGAAGCAGATGGAAATAGAGTTGCAGCCTTTGTTGTCAATATTGATAGTGCAGACATGATCCCTAGTATTGCTGAACCACTATTCCAAGAAATGGGTGCTAATGTAGAATTCCACCCGGTAATGTCCATTGATGATTTAAAGAAAGCAGTTCAGCACCAAAGTACTCAATGATTACTGACAATCCTAGCGACAAATAAAATCAAAATAATGTAAAAAATCAGACTGGAGCAATAGTATGTTTCGTATTTCTGTCTACTCCTATTCTCTTATCTTATAATTGGTTCCAATCTAGGAGGAAATTCAGAATTATGATCTAGTATTCATTATCCTACTTACTTATTAGTGACTGCTTCGGTTATGATATTATGAAATACCGTTACAGGGACGAAATAGTTGCAACTATACTGGATTCTGCTACAAAAGAAGAGGAAGGAATACGGATCACCAAAGTAATGTATAGTTCTTTTCTATCCTATACTTAAGTAATTTACTACTTGAGGTATCTGAGCGACAATGGTTTGTTGGAGTATGATGAATTGAACAAGAGGTACAAAACTACCGATAAGGGATTTCACTTTTTAGAAATACACAATAAGATGAACTTATTATTCAATATTCAATGAACTGGTAATTAACTAGCAATATTATTTGCTATTAGACCAATTCTATGGTATAGACTTTTGTTTCGCTGGGATCAAAGAGACTCAAATGGACAGCAGATAGGAGAAGGAAACGATACTGCTGCCACTTCAACAGGATCGTTAAATGCTATTACTACATTCACTATATCGAAATACGACGTTTACCACTTAAGGCAGCAGCATAAGTTTTAGGTTTTTTCCTCATAGTGGAATTCTGGGTTATCACGGAT
>JALZOS010000111.1 GCA_030913755.1 Thermoproteota archaeon
GACAGACGAATTGTATTTATAAGCAAAACGGATATGACATATAGAGTACATGATGTATATTCAAGACGACAACGTATACGATTTGAACAGGACGAAAATATATTTCGTCCAATAGAAGATTATGGTATTAGTGAGTTAAGAGCGGATTTGAATAAGAGTGTTAAGAACGTTGAGATACCTTTCAGCAAAACTACAGATTTATCTATTGAAAAGAAGCGATGGGGTACAGCATTAAGAATTAGCTTTATTGATGAAGAGAATAAAAAGCATTACAAATTTTCAGTGGTTAAAAGTTGGGTAAAGTATCCAGCAAAAGACCCCTTACAATTTCAGCAGATGGACTGGTCACCAGTTATTGCATTATTCAAAAATTTTAGATAGGACTACAGATTTAGTCCGGAAGTGAGAAAAGTCATAATGGCTGGTAAATTGTTTCTAATAGGAGTAGGACCTGGATCTTCAGAATATCTTACTGATATCGCCAAGCAGAGAATAATAGAGTCCCATTATATAGCAGGATATGCTTATACATTATCGATCATTAGACATCTATTGGATTCTACATGGCAAAAGATAAGTGAAGTCACCATGGATACTCAGGATGACATATACAAGAACATATTTAATCGGATGCAAGGTAATGAATATTGTACCGTACCATTTACAGGCGATGTAAATTTTTCAGAATCAGAAGTCATTGATCGATTACTAGAAATTTTTGGGAAAGATAATGTGGAAATGATACCTGGTATCAGTTCGATTCAAGTTGCTGCCTCAAAGGCAAAGGTTCCTCTTGATAAGGCTGCCATATTTACTTTTCATATTACAGAAGATATCAATGAAAGAAAGATAGAGCTACTTAATGCCGTAAGAAATAGGAGGAGTGTCATCCTATTACCTAGACCGTGGCCAAAAAGTAGAGAGAGAGAATTTATGGAGTCTGATATAGCATTGTTTCTAAAGAGTAATATGATACAAACGAACAATCTAGATGTATGGGTATTTGAATTTCTTACAAAGGGTAATGAGAGGATCTTTAGAGGAAAAGTAAGTGATCTGGAAGAGCGTCGTTTCGACTCATTGTCTGTAATGGTAATCGATCAAGTTGAACGAAGAACATACTTGGACTTTGATTAGATTAGATTAGTAATGACATGAAGTAATGCTAATCAAGTAATTAATTTATAGTTAATTATGCAATGCCAGGAGATTTTCCCTCTTGAATTACTTTCTCGAAGTAGTTGACTTGTTGTTGCATAAAGTTTTTTCGTTTTTCTTCTTCTTCAAGTTCGGACATGTCTAGTAATTTTATTTTTAATATTTGCGTAAGGACAGAGAGTATTAATTGTGCAGTTTTTGGTTGAATGACATTAGGATTATCGATTTCGCCTAATAGACAGAGAGCATCAATAGCTTGTTCTCTTGCTAGACCAAGAATTAATCCATTGAATCCGAGTATCTGTCCTTGTCCAGTAAAGGTTATAAGATTATTATATTCTTTGGTCCTTTCTAAAATACTTTTATTATTAGTTACAATATAGACAGGATTGTCTATGGCAGTTGATATCATGTTTTGTTTTAAAGCAGCCCCCATAGAATAAATTATATTAATACTGAGTTTTTCTGCCATCCTTATTACCTCATAGGCAATTTCATACAATCTAATAGGATCGGCTGGATTAAAATCTCCAGTAAAAATGATCATATTCTTTGAGTCGACTGAATAAAATTTGTAGCTTGCTTGTGTATAATCTATGAGTCCATTACTATAATTTACATATGGAGGCCAGTAAGCGAATATTTCGGCAAAAAGCTTTGCCTTAAGTTTTCTTACAAGAAAGTTCATTCCAATTCCAGCAACATTTCCCATATCAGGTAGTGCGGCTATCATAGATGAATAATTATCAAAGTGGGGTGTATAATACATCTTTAGGCCTAACATAATGATAGCTAGTTTGTACTAGAATAAATATTGTCCACTCATAGTCGTGATAAAATGAGGTGTAGTTGGACTAAGGGAATTGTCAGACGGATGGAATGGACAATGACTAATAAGTTGATTAATATCTATTAAATCTGTACTTAATGAAGTCTTCCTGTTAATGGGGCACATTCTTCAATTTTGTTATGAACTAACTTGTGGAAATTTGGGATTTGGTACTATCATAAGTTGATAAGATGCCATTCTATTACTGCAGCAAAAAATAGAGTCACTAAGATAATTCCAATTTCTATTAGTATGGACTTGAGCTGTTTTGTAAAACTTTCTTTTTTTAACTAAGGAAATAAGTAGTATGAAGCTTCTAGATATCGCTAAACCGTAACAAAATACTTCCATGATTCCAAATGGTGTCAAGAGAATTACTAATGGAGATATGTAACTAGGAGTTATGGGGGTTTTGAGTTATGGCGGAGAATATAGTTCCAGTACTATAGCCAGAGAAGACTCCAAATAGTACTCCTATAGCAGGTAGAAACATGATAATAGTGATATTAAGTTATTTGTGTAAAAAGGCTTCTTTAAGTCTTAGTACAGATGACTGATCCAGTTGAACATTTGTGCCTACAGAGTAGGATATAAGAAATATGATGACACCTATACTTGCATAAAAAAAAGTCTATGCTTGGCTAATTACATAGATAAATGACATTCCAGTTAGAGATGTATTTATCGATGACAGAAATATAATTAAGATGGAATCTTTTCCACTTTAACAAGGAATTGAGTATATCAAATGACATTTCTGATGCACTAATATATGCTATCAATAAAGGATACCAAATTCATCCAGATGCGTTTGCGTTGCTAAGATCGATTAATTTCGATGTAAGGGATATTATCAAAATTATTATTGAAAAAAAGACTAAATTGAAAGAAAGTCATTCAATATTGATAGATGATATTAAAACTATTATTTCTAAAGATCATCAGAATAACTCTCTGAGTGAGTCTGTAAGTATACTTGGTGATGATTATGATGACAAGCCCTTAATTTATCAGGATAAGAATACTCAAGGTAAATATGATATAGTTTTTGATCCGACATCTAAAATTAATTCCACAGAAGGTGAAAATGGTTTTCTTAAACTATTTCGTAGCAGATATGAAAAGTCATTAAAGATATTGGCTATGCGACCTGATAGCAAAAGGATAAAAAAAATTGAAAAGATCAAGCAAGAATATAATAAGAAAAGGTCTGTAAATACATCCGATCGTAGAAACGATGAGGAAAGCTCAAACAATCCTGAAACGATACTACTCGCCGGATTACTCATGTCACGAAGACAGCAAAAAAATATAATGGAGGTTGTCATTGATGATATGAGTGGTGCGTTATCTGCAGTAGCTACTGCGGATGATCTACGAAATCAGATAGCTATGTTAGTGTTGGATCAAATGGTAATGTTAGAGATAGAGAGTCAGAAAAGAGGACGACAAAATTTCTTGATTAGGAGTGTTATTTCACCAGAGATCCCTGAGCATATACCGAATAAGTCTAGATCGGAATCATATGTACTTCTAACCTCGGATCTCCATATTGGTAGTAAATATTTTATGGAAGCGGAATTCCTTAGATTTGTAGAATGGCTTTCATCAGATGACGATATTGGAAGTAAAGTAAAATTCCTATGTATCGCTGGAGATATAATTGATGGTGTAGGAATATTTCCAAATCAAGATAAAGAACTGAAAGAAATTGATGCTAGCAAGCAATTGATGTATGCAATGAAGTTATTAAATCAGATTCCAAAAAATATTGAGATATTTATTATTCCTGGAAATCATGATCTCGGAAGAAGAGCGTTGCCACAGAGTTCACTTTCTGCATTTATTGATAGCAGTACAGATAATTTTCATATGATTGGAAATCCATCGTTAATTAGACTGGATAGCGTCAAACTATTGATGTTTCATGGACAGAGTCTAGATGATATTATTGCTACTATACCGGGCCTAAGTTATTCGAGGCCAGCAGATGCAATGAAGATATTACTTAAGGCTAGACATTTATGTCCAACATATGGTGAGCGGACTCCTATAGCTCCTGAGGAAGAAGATATGCTAGTAATCTCCGAGGTGCCAGATATTTTTCATGCTGGACACGTACATATTATTGATGTTGGTAGATATCGAAATACACTTGTAGTAAATTCTGGTGCATGGCAATCTCAAACTAGATATCAACAAACTATGGGAATAATGCCTACTCCAGGTATAGTAATACTAATTAATCTATCAACACTTCAGCTATTTCAAAAGAATTTTATTATTTAATATCTGGAATTATAGAAGACAGTAGAGCATCATCCTTAAATGCTTCTCTAATAGTCATCAATGGAACAACAAGTTTTATTCTCTGGGATCTGCCATATCGACCGAGATTTACTATATTAGTGGTAATGAGACCTAGCTGATCAAGCTCACTGATGATTTGTGTTATTCGGCGCTGAGTCAATGGTTCCTGTTCTAATCGACTACATAAAGATGAGTATATGTCATACATTTCGCCAGTATTACCATTTTTACAATTGATTATAGCAAGAATAAGAATTTTAGTATGAGTTGTAGAATTCTTTAAGATCTCATAATTAGTATCCCGATCTATTTTCTGTTGTGCAAGTCTAATATGAATTTCGTTGACGCAATTAGAACCTTCTCGTTCAGCTATTTCTGCAGCAACCCTTAACAAATCAATGGCCTTTCTTGCATCACCGGTCTCTCTTCCTGCCATTGCAGCACACAGATTAATAGCCGCATTGGGTATCGCATATTCATTAAAGGCTAATTTACATCTGTCTACTAGTATATCTTTTAATTGTTCTATCGTATATGGATTAAATACCATTTCCTCCTCACTTAAACTGCTTCTAACTCGAGGATCTAATTTGTCCTTAAAAGTAAGACTGTTAGAAATTCCAATCAGGCTGATGAATTGCTCTGCTGAGATACGTTCATTCGCTCTGGTAAAATTATACAAAATATCATCACCATTTTTATCTACTAGAGAGTCTATTTCGTCTATAACCAGGACAACTCTAAGATTTTTACGTCTAATATAATCGAGAATTCTATCAGTGGCCTCACCCAGTGAAAGACCAGTGAAATGGACTTGAAGTTTTTTTTCTTCCTTATTAATTCCCATCATTTCAGCAATCTCATATAATATTTTATAATTGGTATTAGCTGTTTTTGCATTCACAAATGGAACTGTTATTTGCATATCAAGATCATCCGCTTTATTCTTGAGCCGTTCGATAACATTCTTTACGACTGCTGTTTTTCCTGTACCAGGTTTACCGAAAATTAGTAAATTTGATGGTCGTCCTCCTCTAAGAACAACTGAAAGTGTCTGTGCAATCATAGTACTCTCATTATCCCTAAATGGCAGTCTTTCAGGAACGTAATCAATAGTTAACGTTTTCCTATTTTTGATAAGTGTTTTACCTTCTATAGCATTATTGAACACATCGTCTAATTTATCGTCATTCAATTCTACACACTTCCATCGAACTATTCCCCACCCCATTTTTTCTTTTGCAACATAAAGTAAAACTTTCTAACTATATGTTAACAACATGTTAATTAATTAATTAAAAATAACAAAATCAATATTTATTAACAAATCAGGTAATAATATTTACAATATTAAATTGCGTGATGATGCATGAAGATGAGGTCTTCTACATTAGAAATACAGGGGTGGGGGAGGTAAATCCTAAATCCTAAATGATTAGTATTTCGAATTTTATATTAACAAAAATTTCACATATTTTATGATAAGCCAGTACTTATACACAAAAATACCCCTTGATTTCCACTGGAGCGTTATCAATAGTTATTAGATGTTAAAAACCTTGGAAATACCCCTTGATTTCCACTGGAGCGTTATTCTGTTTAATAATTCGAAATTTGAATGTTAACAGTATATTCCATAATTTCTATAATGTAGGCGTCTCAAGCACTGTTAAGAAAATCTATGTTATTTGTTATCATAAGCTCTACTACCAATGTTAAGTGTTAATGTAAAATATAGTCAAGTAAAGGAAGCACTCCCAT
>JALZOS010000153.1 GCA_030913755.1 Thermoproteota archaeon
TGTGATATAATTATCTATTAGAAATTGCGTAGTTGGATGGCGAGTCACAGATCTCATAGCCTGACATGATAGTCATGCAAAGAATACATTACTGCGACAAGCTAGCTCTCTCTGCTTAGGCTCAAATGATTTAATTTCGATGCTTCAGTCTCATAATTTGTTGGTTCTTCATTTGAGACCTTATTGTGGAATGGAGTAAATCCATCACGTATCTTATCCGCCAAATCCGTCCCATTCTCCTTCCCTTGACAATTCGCAAATCTTGGTTAGTACCTAGTTTTTGAAAACAAAGGTCAGTTCTTTGAAGAGCCATATCCATCGGATCTTATGTCCAATACATAGTGTATGGGAAATAGCGATGTCCAAGTTCATCTGCTTCCATCGTTACTCAAAGTGCGACGGCTGTCAGGCAATGGAAGGCGGCGACAAAGATACTATACCCGACAGCCAACCACTCCTGATGCATGTTCGTGGATTATGTGTTGGTTACCCGCAAAATATACCACGATAACAATACTTAAAGAAATTGCTAATGAGAATCACGTAGTACTATATAGTAAACTAATCTTTGACGAGGGCTCTGCTGTCATAATATTGGAATAATAATTTCATTGGCAAGATACCCTCAAATGAATGAAAAACTCATTTTGATGAGATCGTTTCCAAATTGAAACAATTAATATTTTATCCTTTTCTAGCTCTAAATAATAATCGGTAATACGGGGATTATTTACCGATATATTCGATAAAAATCCGAAGAGAATTCCTGAAAAAGTAGTTAATAACGCACTTTCTTTTAGCATTGCATCATAACGTTTTATGAGTCTATCATCTTTATTTGACATGTTGTCATCTTCAGACATTGTAACTCTTCCATAATCAAAATGAAATCATGACTGATATAATTTGCGCGACTTATGCTCGTCTTTATTCCTCGTATATAGGAATAATTAAATAAATTACATCGTTAAACCCTAGAAGCCGTTGGATAGGGCACCTACATCTCTCCTCCATCTTTCTGTCGCCTCAGAGATAATCTCCATTGCAAAGTCTTTATCCCTCCAGCTTGTTATCTTGACATATTTACCCTTCTCCAAATCCTTATGATGTAGAACGAAGTGTTCAAGGTTGGTGCAAATATGATTCTGAATGCTTTTCAGATCAGTAACACTAGAGAAACTGGGGTCTACATTTTCAATGGGAGCTGCAATAATTTTGGGATCTGACCCATTCTGGTCCTCTGTTAATAATACTGCTATAGGACGCGATCTAATTACTGACATAGGTTCTAATGGATCATCTCCCAGTACAAAAACATCTACTGGATCTCCAGTCGAGTCTTCCGTATTGAGAACAAAACCATAATTGTAGGGATAATACATACCCGTAGATAACTTCCTGTCTACAGATAGTTTGCCTGTTTTAAAATCCATTTCATACTTGATGTTACTCCCCTTTGAAATCTCAATTAGCACATCTATTTTGTCACTTAGGTTTGGTTCCGTCGTGTGGTTCAATCTTCAAATGTACAAGCCCACATCAAATAATAAAAGTTTGCATTCAATTAGGGAATTAATGTTTTTAAAATTTAATGTAGTAGAAATGCGAAATTATCTATCTGTCACTACCCATGAAATTGGATGATGTCTGCTTTTCATCTATCCGTCATCACATTGTTTGTCAATTCTTGAAATTGTTCATTTAGTGTAGTTTTCTATTTCACAGATATTAGCTGAATACTTTTTTCGTGGACCATAACATATTCAGCTATAAGCATGTGCCATACCGAGGAGAACTGTGATTGTAAGAGAACACATCCTATCTCCATTATTAGTAAATTATTGAATATTAATATAGGTCAGTGACTGGTTTAGAAATTAACGCTTACTCATATCTACGTGATCTCTATGAACTGATTATGAACTAATCAGATCTAAATATATTATATATGAAATTATATTATATCGACAAACATGATAATCATATACTAGGTTTGACTGGTATACTGATTGACGTTGATGGTTCGCCACGCGGTTATGTAGCTTGGTATAATCATAACAACAACAATAGTATGATCAGAACAACAAGACGCTTGCCAAAGAACCAAAAATTTGGGGTTCAACGGGCAGAAATGGTTGCGATTTATTATGGCCTGAAAGATAACATTAAACCTTTGCTAGAGTCAAAGACTTCTGGCAGAAGAAAAATATGTATTGATGTTAGAAGTGATTCTCGATCAACCATTGATCAGCTACACGGAGCGTCAAAGATCAGGGACTGGAAACTTCTCAAAATTATCAGATCTATAATGACACTTTTATTAGATAAAACCATCAGTATTGGATTCAATCACATCAGGAGAAATAAGAACATAGCTGGACTTATTCTTGATTTTCAAAGGAGGAGACACTGAATCACTTGAGAACATATCGAAGTTGGTTATGATTAATAGCATGTTGGACGGCCCCACTACAGATTAGATCTTGATAGGCGAGTCGAGGCTTTCCATCAAAGTTAATATGATTTTGTCATTTGCACATCGAAGCTGTAGTTAGGGTGTCCGTTTCTTCAAATGATCCAATTTTCAAGAGTAGTCTGATGCAGAACTGACTATACAAAAATAATTTCATGAAAGCAAAATAGTAGTTTGAGGTTGAACAAATATCCTTCAATATTTCTAGTTCATTTCGTTATTTGGGAATATAGTTCGTCTCGACTGAATTCTCTTTTGGATATCTGCGTACGTTTTGCGGCGTTGTAAAT
>JALZOS010000168.1 GCA_030913755.1 Thermoproteota archaeon
GCTTATATTATCTCAGGTATGTTCATGGCAATTGGGCTTCGTTATGGAATTTTTGTGTCAGTATTTGGCGCAGGAACGTTAAGATCAATTAGTGTAGCTGTAGTCGTTCCCTTAATCTTTCTAATGGTTATTTTGCCATATTCTGCGTTTAAGCTAAGCAATACACTTGTTGCAACTATTCTAGGGATTATCATGGTATTGATAGGTGTCATTTGGTCGTTTTTTGCCGACAGAGCCGGAAGACCAGAAGTAAAAAGTACATTTGAAATACTACAGGCTTTCCTATCGGCTTGGACCGATAATAGGCAGGAAAGCATGGAAAGAATATTTGAATCAAGAGCTTCTGTTAAGGAAGTGTCGACTCAGGTACTAGTTTTCAAGAGTCGGGGCAGAGAAGACATCTTTCTCATCCTACCAGAAGTGCATCCTGGTCCTTTTAATCCCATAGGAGGAAGCAATCTTCCGTATCGGTTATTTAATTTTTTTCAAAAAAGAGCAATAATCTTTCACAGTGTTTCCGATCACTCACTCAACTTACCGTCATGCTCGGAGGTAGAAAAATACCTAGAGACAATGAAATTTTCTGAATTACAAAATGATGATGAATACTGTACTCCACCAATCCAAATCAATTCTCCTAAATTCACCATTACAGGGATTGCATTCTCATCGTTTGCCCTTATCCTTGTGTCAAAGAATACTGGAATGGAAGATTTACCTTATTCTTTTCGGTCATTACTGGAAAATAAACTTCCTGAGCTTGGGTTCCGGGGACTTTTTTTAGTTGATGCACACAATGGAATTGGTGAAAAAATCACTTCTGCTGAGGAAAAGGTGCTCGCGGACTTGACAATAAACTGTTTGAATCAACTGAAGATACAAAAACGTTACTCTTTCAAAATATCTTATTCTAATACCGGGAACAGTTATCCTGACCTTGGCAAAGCTGAAGACATCGGTGAATCAGGGCTTGGGGTCATTGGATTTGAAATTGATAGTATGCGTTATATCATAGGTTGGGCTGATTCTAACAACCTTTCTGCTGGACTTAGGGATAAAATTCTTCGTCGCGCCAGGGAGGATGGAATTAACATTTTGGAAATAATTTCCTCTGATACGCATGCCACTTCGGGCAAAAGAACAAGACAGGGGTACTATTCACTTGGAGATATGACGAATCATAATTTGATATCAAACATATTTATGGATTTATCAGAACAATCACAAACAGATTCGCAACCTTCACGGTGTCAAGTGTTTCATTTAAAATCAAAAGTAAAACTTATGGGGCAGGATCAGTTTAATCGATATTCAGCAGCCCTAGAAAAATCCATGGGCATATCCAAGGTCTCCTTAGCTGTTACTACTATCATCTACATATTAATGCTTGTTATTATTTAATATAATGGACTGGTAAAGGTGATTAAGTGATTGTACATGTTCAGGCTGGTGAAAATTCGAAAGTTATCGTAGGAATTTCTTCTGGCTGCCCCCAAATTAAAGACTTATTTTTCAACTAGAGCCCTATTTAGCTTCTGGTACTTTGAGGGACCGTACCTCTCCAGTTGACTTGATTTTTCAACAACGCTTGATTGAAGAGACTTTTTGTATTCCTCTATCATAGATTCAATCTTTTTTGAATTCAATCCAAGAATCTGACATGCCAATAAAGCGGCATTTAGTGCACCATTAATTGCCACGCAGGCCACCGGTATGCCTGGTGGCATTTGCACAATGGATAAAAGAGAATCAATCCCACTTAGATTTTTAGTGTGTATTGGCACGCCCACCACAGGCAATGTCGTGAATGACGCTACCATGCCAGGCAAGTGGGCCGAACCTCCCGCACCGGCAATAATCACACGCATCCCTTTCTTTCGCGCATCTTTTGCATACCGAACCATCATATCAGGAGTTCTGTGTGCAGACACAATCTTAATCTCGGTAGGGATTTCGTTATCTTCGAGAAATTTGAATGCCTCTTGCATTACTTCGAGGTCAGAATCACTTCCCATTATTATTCCCACTAGTGGCTTAGCCAATTGTGTTACCGTGCTTATCACTTTCCACAATTAATGCTTTCCTTGCCGTCTCAGATTTCTCTAATGCCTCTTCAATGGACTCGGCAGTTATCGTCATGTGACCTAATTTTCTCTGAGGTTTAGTCACTATTTTTCCGTAAAAATGTAGTTTCAATCCTGGAATTTCTAAGGTATCCCTGATTCCGCTGAAAGTGTATGGACCTGAGTACCCGTCTATTCCCAGTATATTTATCATCACTGCTGGAGATAATAGTCTTGGTTTCGCCAATGGCAATCCTAGTATTGCTCTAATGTGTTGTTCAAATTGAGAAATTGAGCATGCCTCAATCGAATAGTGGCCAGAATTATGTGGTCTTGGGGCAATTTCATTTATTAAAATATCTCCATCTTTTTTGAGAAACATTTCCACACCAAATATTCCTGCACCATTAAGGGACTGTACCGCCCTCTCGGCTGATTCTTTAGCTTTCTTCGCCAACTGGGCAGAAATACGAGCAGGCGCTATAGTGGTATTCAAAATGTTCCTGTCGTGAATATTCTCAACAACTGGAAATGATTCAGTTTGTCCCATTGTATTCCTAGCCACCATTATTGAGATTTCCTTGCTAAAAGGGACAAACCTTTCTACCATACATGCTCTGCCAAGAAAATGTCTCAATCCGTCATCAATATCTGCTTCAGAATGAATTAATAAATTCCCTCTCCCGTCATACGAATCTTCACATGCTTTAAACAATAACGGATAACCAAACTCTGTGCACCTACTTCGTAATAGATTTCTGGACGTTATTGGTTCAAAATCAGCCAAAGGAATTCCTTTCGCCTTGAGAAACTGCTTCTGTTTGAGCTTGTTTTGTATAATATTTAATGTACTTGGTGCAGGATGCACAGGGCAATTATTTGATTCGAGATCTTCCAAAACTTGAGAATTTGCAAGCTCAATTTCATATGTCAAAACATCTGAAATTCTTGCCAATTTCCTAATAGACTCTTCGTCTTTGAAGTCACTAACAATTAGCTTATCTGCTAGTGTGGATGCAGGGCAATGTTTGTCAGGGTCTAAAATCGCTAGCTTCAGGAACATTCTTTTTGCTTCTAAGGCCAGCATTTTACCTAGCTGTCCACCACCTATAATCCCTAGAGTCAGTCCGTTGGTGCTTGAAAAGCTATCCACAGCAGAAAATGACGTCAACAAATGCGATATTGCAGGATAATAAATTAAAAGTATCGAGTGTTTTAAACTTTAAAAGGACATTTAACGACTGATGAGTATGAGTCTAAGAGGAAAAGTTGCTATCGTAACTGGCGCAGGCGGGGGGGTTGGAAAGGCTACAACAAAACGGCTGGCATATGAAGGTTGTATGGTGGTCCTCATAGGACGAGACCGATCAAAACTTGCTAAGTTGGCGGCAGAAATTAAAGACAACAAAAACATATTGCCAATAAGTGCAGACATAACTAAAGAAGCAGAAGTGTTGAGCGCAGTTGAGCAGACTATCACTGCATTTGATACCATAGATATTCTTGTGAATAATGCAGGAGTTTTAAATGACCCGACCCCGTTTCATTTGATGACAGAAGAGCAATGGAGCTCTTTATTGTCAACTAACCTTATAGGTACGTTTCAAACCACCAAAGCAATATTGCCGATAATGATTCAAAAGATGAGTGGAAATATAATCAACATTTCTTCCCTCCTTGGCGTCCGTGCCATACCGAATGTACCGCTCTCAATTTATGGAGTAACAAAGGCAGGAGTCATCATGTTCACGAAGAGTATAGCCGTGGAATACGGACCTTATAACATAAGATGTAATTGTATAGTCCCCTCAACTATAAGGAGTCCAATAATTGAGCCATATCTTCAAGATGAACAAGCCAGATCAGTTTTGGAATCCCCCTTCCCTCTACGAAGAATAGGCAATCCTGAAGATATATCTGGTGCTGTTAGTTATTTGTGCAGCGAAGATTCGAATTGGATTACCGGGACGACCCTAACCATTGATGGGGGACTCTCTGCAAGATAGAATTAGTCAATCTGAGCTTTCAGCAGGGATGATCTTTTTTTCTTAACGAGTGGGATAACTTTTTCGATAACGATTTCATGAAAGTTATCTGTGTTCGAGTCAAATGACATTAGCAATACGTATGATAATCGACGGTTATCATCTGTTATCGGAATGGTAGCTCTTATAAGTTTGGCATAATGCGAACTTGCGTACAATATCTTTCCAAGTAACACTTCCCACCGAAGTCTAGTATATTGTCTTGTGGCAGCAGTTATAGCATATTGTGCCCTTTCTTCGAACGATAAGAGAGGCTTGAGGCCCTTGCGCTGAGAAACTCCGACAAGTATCCCATCTTCGTTAGCAATTCCTGCGAACCTTATAGACGGATCCAGTGCTACAACACCACGACATAACGACACATATATTGGCTTTTCCAATGCAGTGCCTATCATATAACCATAATTTTAACTTCGTGTTGAAGAGTGATTGTTGAACAAAATCTTGCATTTCTATTCTGTATTTTCATACTCAAGGATTCGAATACGATTAGAACAAATTATCCATAAGTCATAAGTTCAGGTGTGATTTCAAATGTCATTTTTGTGAAAGATTGTATCACCATGAGTTCATTCTTGAGGGTATCATCGTGAAGTGAAGCGAAGCGAAGTGAAGCAATCGATTCAGGCTAAAATTTTTTAATCAGGTAGTGGCTAATTTAAGGTAAAATTGAAGCATACTTAATCAAATGTAGCTCTGAAAATAATACATGATGGCTTACTTTTTATGCATTGCATTCAGGATGATGATGTTAATATCATGTAAGCAAATCTTATATGTTACGGTTCATTACCGAACTATCTAATGCCAAAACCTGGATTCAAATCAATAACGGTGAATGAGAACATTTACAGAAGATTCTTTGAGGCATACGCATAGAACAAAAAGAAACTTGAGTTCAAGGGCATAACTAGTTTTTCAGGTTATCTAACGAGTATGATGGATGAAATGATGAAAAGATATGAGGCGAATGGCCTTCACGCACCATTTATGGAGAAAATTCTAATAGATCAAAATAGTGTTATAATAAAGGACAACAAAAGAAATCGAATTGTGGAACTTACACTCCGTGACGATGAATTACAATGTTTACTAGATGATAGAAAAGATTGTGTCCATGTTGGATTCGTCTATTCGTTACCGGAGTTATACTTTATGCTCACATCAAAAGGTATCAAAAGCCAAAGGGATTTGTCATAAGGGCATGATCCTTCATTATTCTTTTCTATTTCACATTAAGGAAGCCGGTCTATCTAAGATCCGATCATACCTGGCAATTTGATGGGTTTCCTATAATCTTTAGTTATGTTAATACCATGATCTGCAGTTATCTTTACAACGTTCAAATCACTACCTTCAGGAGGGGATAGCCCAATTTTTTCTCCAGGATTAATTACGCTGATCGTTTCATTCTTAGATCCGTAGTCAACAGTGATATGTGTTAGTGGCAACTTACCCGTATTAGCCAGGATGATTCTGGTATTGATGAAAAGGGATTGTTCATCTTTCATAGCATCAACCCCTAACGAATAATCCTCTAGTGCAAGATTTGTTAACAGTAGATATGACACGATAGCGACGACTCCGGTGCCCAGTACAGCAGCGCCGATTAGGGTAATCCTTTGCATATCTATTTATTGTAATTGAATTAGTTCAAGAGTTATTTAAGGACATATTAAATTAATTGGCAGATGTTGCTAGGCGGGTTTTTTAATCTCCCTTCATCTGCTCTCTGGTTCTAAATGTCGGTTTTATTCCTAATGGACTGTAGTTTCCTGTGGAGCATGAGAAACACAGATCCCTTTCATCTATCCCTATTGCTTCAGCCAGAGTTGATGTGTCATTATAGACAACATTGTCTGCTCCAATCACATTAGCAACCTTTCTCCCCAGATCTTCTCCTGAACCAAATGGTACTTGTTGGTAGGCTAAGAGCTCTTCTTGTGAAGGAAAGTCTATTCCGGCATAACAGGGAAAACGAATAGGTGGAAATGTAACTATTAATGAAATCTTTGATGCCCCAGCCAGTCTAAGCGTTTTCATAATGGATTCAGAGCTTGTGCCTCTAACTATACTGTCGTCTATAACAACAACATGTTTACCTTCAATAACTTGCTTAATAGGGATAATTCCTTTATTTATGTCGACCCGATCTTCCTGATACGGTTCTATGAAGCTCCTCATGGACCCCTTCTTTCTATATCTGTCTTTCAACAACCCTTCCTCAAAAGGAATACCCAATTCTTGGGCGTATCCTAGTGCTGCCGGTCTCGCAGAATCGGGAACAGGAATTACTACATCTGCGTCAGGAAATGGATACTTACGTGCAAGGTAGTGACCGACTCTCTTCCTAGCTTCATAAACAGCCACTCCTTCTATTGTGCTTGCAGGATGTGAGAAATAGGTGAATTCAAAAGAGCAGTGGGCATGTTGTTTCTCGTCTGCGAATTTCTGATGTTCGACACCGTCTGGACCCAGTTTCAATAATTCACCGGGTTCAACATCCCTGATTAAATTGCCGCCAACTGAATCTATCGCACATGATTCTGATGCAACCATGTAAGTGTTTGATTCAGGTAGGTGTCCCAGTACCAATGGTCGAAATCCTCGACTATCACGGGCAGCGTAAACTGATCCATCACCGGTAAGAAATGTAAAGCAAAAAGAGCCAACCATTTCATCCTTCAAGATACCCATAGCTTCAACAATGTTTCCCTTGACCTGAAGGTGCATCAATAGTCTTTGTGCAGCTACAAGCGTATCACTCATTGTTTGTGGAGAAAAAGTGCAACCTCCAACCATCCCGGACAACTCCTCTGCATTGGCAATAGTTCCATTATGTGCGATACACAAATCCCTGATCTTTAAAGGTTGGGCATTTTCCAAATTACTCTTTCCTAAGGTGGAGTATCTGACATGCCCTATTGCGGCTGGAGAATTATATTTTCTTACTAGACCCCTGAATAGTTTGGCGGAGGAAGATACAAGACCTAAATTCCTGAAGGGAGCCTTTGAAGGTACGGCAAAGCCCCACGATTCTTGCCCTCGATGCTGCAGTGACCTGAGGGAATCTATAACGTATGGGATTACATTCTGACCACTTGTAGAAAATATCCCGACAACGCCACAATTTTCATGAACCATCTCAGCTACAGTAGATATTTGACTAAAAGGGGCAAATAAGAGTTACTTGGCCAAATGTAGCATAACTAGTACGATTTCAATTGTTCGAGTCAGCTTTCGTAGTACCCCATCATTACCCTATCAAGATTTTCATACTTAGCGCGGGCTTTTTCCAATGGTATACTAATTGTCCTCTTTTTGGACTGTCTTAATTCAATAGTACCTTCATGATCTCCTGCATGTCCAATTTCCGAATAGGAACAGCCCAGTTTATCAAGTATCTCCTTAGCTTCTGATGGTTTCTTGGTTGCAAATATATATCTGGAATTGGTCTCAGAGAATAGTAAATAATCTAATCGTGCGCAGCTGTTCGGAATTCTTTCCAAGTCAATAGAAATTCCAGTATTTCCCTGCAATGCCATTTCTATCAAAGATACGGCTATTCCACCTTTAGAGCAATCATGGACACAGTTTGTAATTTTCTCATGAATCAATTGAAGAATTGTATTTCCGTGAAGCAGATCATTATTTAGATCTAATGCGGCAACTCTCCCTCCTACACGCCGGTGATAATTTTCGAAATATTCTGTTCCTCCCATTTCTTCGGCAGTTAACCCAATAATGAACAGTGAATCTCCAGATTTCAATTTTGATCTAATGAGATTAGCCCTCCCTTCAATTAGTCCTATTGCACCTATGACTGGAGATGGTTTTATTGCTCCTCTTCTCGTTTCATTATAGAAGCTTACTTTTCCCCCTACGACAGGAATTGACATAAACTTGCAAAAGCTGGCTATGGCTTCGATGCTTTCTCTAAAAGTCCAATAAATACCTGGTCGTTCAGGATTCCCAAATTGCAAATGATCGATAATCCCAATTGGTTTGGCTCCAGTACATCTGATATTCCTACAGGATTCCGATAAACACCCAAACGTTCCTTCGTAAGGATCAAGATAACAATGTTTAGAATTTCCGTCTAATTTGAAAGAAATGAACCGATCGTTATCAATTCTTAGGACTGAGGCATCCCCTTCGCCTGGTTTAATGACTGTTCTTATTCCCACCTCGTGATCATATTGCTGATATACCCATCTTTTGCTTGCAATATTAGGATTTGATAACATCTTCAAGATGACCTCCTCATAATCTTTGACTTCGGCGGGTTCAACAAAGTATTTCTTGATCTTGTTCAAGTATGAGGGCCTAATTGATCTACGATTGACTAACGGTGCATTCGCAAGCAGGCCTGACTTCATTTTAGCAATAGATCTTCCATTTAACAGAATTGCAAGATCTGGGTGATCCTTGACTGTCCCTATTTTTGAATGCGCGATTCCAAATCGATCAAGTATTCGTGTGAATTCATGCTGTTTCTTTTTGCTTACTATGTAAACCATTCGCTCTTGCGATTCAGAGATCATGATCTCATTTGGCAAAAGAGACGGAATTTTTTTGTGAACCGAAGCCAATTCAACTTCAAAGCCCATGCCCACGCTGGCAGACAATTCTGAGAGACAGCAGGCCAATCCTCCACCCCCCAAATCTTTTATAGCTTTAATGCATCCGCTTTTCACCGCCTCTCTTGTTGCTTCGATTAATAATTTCTCTAAAAAAGGGTCAGGGATTTGAACAGCAGATCGATCTTCTTCTAACAATTTGGATGCGAACGACGCTCCGTGAAGGCCATCACGCCCCGTAGGATTTCCTGCAAGTATTATTACATCATCATACTCTGCTTCATTAGGAATCATTTCATCTTTTCGACCAAGGCCTATTGCAGCAACGTCAACAAGGCAGCATTCACGAAAGCATTCGTCGAATTCGACCTCGCCGCCTATAGTAGGAATCCCAATACAATTGCCATAATCCGCAATACCCTTAACCACGTTTTTAAAGAGCCACTTTGAACTAGATGAGATGCTATCTCCTTCAATCGGTGCAAATCGAAGTGCGTTGAGAAGGCCTATCGGCCTCGTTCCCATTGAAATAATATCACGTATAACGCCTCCTACTCCAGTCGCAGCACCACCGTAAGGATCAACGGCAGAAGGATGATTATGACTTTCTATATGAACAGTAATTACATCTCCATTACCAACGTCCAAGACGCCTGCATCGTATCCTGGTCCTACTATCACTCTATTGCCTTTGGTTGGTAACAATTTAAGTAACATCTTTGAAGACTTATAAGAACAATGTTCTGACCATTCGGTAGAAGTCATATCAAGTTCAAGAGCATTGGGTTTCCTACCCAGTTTCCTAGTCAGATAATCACGTTCGGTAGGGGATAACATGTCGTTTTAACGCCTCTGTGTATTTACTGATTTTTTTCTAGATAGAAATTGCATTAACGATTGGAAAATTAAGATAGCATTATTTGTTAAATCATGAGGCATAAGTATCTGTTCTGAAGCTCTTTCTGGATGAGGCATCATCCCCAAAACGTTTCCGTCATCGTTGCACACACCAGCAATAGAATCAATAGAACCGTTGGGATTTTCATCTTTATACTTGAACACTATTTGTTTATTTTTCTTCAAATTCTCATATGTGTCTTGATCAACCACATAACGCCCTTCGCCATGTGCGACAGGTATGTTAATCAGTTCATCATTATTTAGCATACCCGTAAAAGGTGTTGAGGTATTTAATACCTCCATTCTAGCCCACTTACATACAAAGTGCAGCCCTTTATTCATCAACAAGGCCCCCGGCAACATTCCAGATTCTACAAGTATTTGGAAGCCATTACAAATTCCCAGTACCGGCAAACCTCTTTCAGCCAGTTTCTTAACTTGTCTGACAACTGGGCTATGTGCTGCGATAATTCCTGCCCTTAGTCTATCGCCGTATGAAAACCCTCCCGGAAGAATAACGGCGTCAAATTTATGTATCGAGTCAGTCTTGTGCCACAAATATTCTGTATTTAGCCTCAAAATGTTGTTTAATACATGATATATATCACGGTCGCAATTACTTCCTGGAAAAACTACTAGCCCGATCTTAGCCATTTAATTAGGATGATTTGATCCTCGATCTTACTTTTATTAATAGATTAGGCCAGAAGGCTAGCGTTGATCTGGTTTTTAGAACCCATTTCAAAATATTTATTTTGACTATCCTTTACTAAATACACTCATTGAATGATTTAGTACAAGACATTATGACAAAGGACGTTGTAGCCGTGGATGAACATATGACTGCTTTGGATGCTGCCAGGCTAATGACTGAGAAGGGGATAAGCTCTTTAATAATCGAGAAAGATCATGCTCCTGTAGGAATAATATCTGAGAGGGATTTTGTTAAGAAAATATGCTTAAAGGACATGCAGCCTTCCACTATAAATGTTGGCAGCATAATGTCCAAAATCCAAACCTACGCTAGCCCTGATACTCCTGTAGATGTTGCTGTACAGAGAATGGTCAATCACAAGATCAGAAGGCTTCCTATAATTTCCGATGGAAAGGTTATCGGAATAGTCACTGTGACTGATTTGGCAAAACACCTTAGAACTATTCTGTTGATCGAAGGAATCCTTTCCGATGAAAACTAAGTCATGCTGTTTCTAATTAAGAGAATCATTTGATAAGCTATTAAGAGAAGCTATTCTTTGGATATTTGGGTATAAGAGAACTGTTTGATCACAATAAGATCCAAAAGTATAAAAGCATTCTATGCCCGTTGTAGTTGATAGGATGGAGTTTAAAAATCTTGTAGCCCCATTGGCACTGTTGTTCATTATAGGTTCCGCGTTCGGAAACATGCAGGCTTTCGGTCAGCCAATGATAAATGATGCGGTTTTGAGAATAGAACCGACAGTTCAGGGATTATCATTTCCTACGAGCATGTTGTTTTTGGATGCGGAGCATATTTTGGTTTTAGAAAAGGAAGGGAAGGTTCGACTTGTCTCCAATGGAGTTTTACAACCAGAGCCTGTACTTTCTTTGAATGCAGTAAATAAGAATGAGAGAGGACTGCTGGGCATCGAAAAGATTGGACAGAATGTGTTTCTGTATGTTACAGAATCTGATGGCGAGGCAAAGAATAGAGTCTACAGGTATGACATAAGCGGATCAACTTTAACAAATCAGAAGATGATTCTGGATCTTCCTGCCGGACCTGGAACCAATCATCAAGGAGGAAAGTTAGTTTCGGGAAAAGACAATTCGCTTTATTCGGTTACGGGTGAACTACAACGAAATGGTAAGGACCAGAACATTAAGGACGGGCCAGATCCTGATTTCAGTGGTGCAATTCTTAGAGTACATCCGGATAATGGCAGCCCTGCACAAAACAATCCCTTCTCTACAAGTAATTCACCATCAGATCCGTTGGGCCATTACTATGCTTATGGTATTAGAAATAGTTTTGGACTCGCGATAGACCCTGTAACTGGCTCACTATGGGACACGGAAAATGGCGAAGACGTGTATGATGAGATCAATCTAGTAACGCCAGGATTCAACAGCGGTTGGAAACTGGTGATGGGTCCAATATCAAGTAGCGGCATTTCTGAAACTCAGTTGGTAAATTTTCCGGATTCAAAATATTCGGATCCAGCGCTCAGTTTCAAGGAACCGGTAGGAATTACTGACATAGAATTTCTAGCTTCGGATAAATTGGGAGACAAATATACTAACAATGTATTTGTAGGAGATATTAAGAATGGTAACCTGTATTTTTTCCAAATGAATGAAGGGAGAAATGGGTTTAATTTGGCCTCACCTGGTCTAGATGACAACGTCGTCGATAACGATCAAGAATTAGATTCTGTCGTTCTGGGAACTGAATTTGGTGGAATCACGGATATTGAAACTGGCCCTGATGGATATCTTTATGTTCTTTCTTATGATGATGGAGCCATATATAAGATTAGTTCTTCTTAACAGTAACATTATGACTTAATTCATTTTCTAAGTCAATATCTAACTTTCGTGGTCTGAGTTAATCTAGACTTTAGATGTCCACTAATATTTTTTCACTACGCATCACCTATGCCGTCTCCTGTACAAATGCACGTGTTATTTCAATTTTATTAATGCTAAAAATAGACG